>CAYTXT010000004.1:0-11200 GCA_964442245.1 uncultured Candidatus Izemoplasmatales bacterium | reverse complement strand
ATAATTGAGCCTTCATCTGTATACTTCATCGCATTTGATATTAGGTTTATCATAATCTGTCGTAATTGAAATTCTTCTACCCGAAAACTCATCTTCTCATCGATTTCAATGCTCAATTCAACAGCATCCTTTAATTGCGAAGCTAATAATGTTGAGACTTCATCCACAACTGGTCGTACGAGAATGGATTTTGTTGGGGATTGAATGTTCATATTTTCTACTTCTGATAACAGAAGTATGTCATTGATTAGATTCGATAATCGGTCTGATTCACTTCCGATAATTGATATGAATTCTTTGAATTTTGGATCTTTCGGGTCCATCGTTGCTAGAGTTTCAGCAAACCCTTGAATGGACGTTAACGGCGTCTTTAACTCATGTGATACGTTAGACACAAATTGTTGTTTCATCATGTCTAGTTTCGCTACTTTTGTCACATTGTCTACACTAACAATTTTCCCAACCCGTTCTTGGTCACGAATAATTGCAATCGCTCGGTAATTGTAAATGAGTCCTGTTGGTTGTTCGACATATTTTTCTTCATAAAATTCGACCGAATCAATTTGTTTAAGCGCATTTAGAATATGTTTATCGTAAACATTGGCTACTAAGTGTTGTTCTCGTAACTCACTACGAAGATGGTACATCGAGTTAAAACGTGGATTGGAAAAGATAATTTTTCCCTCTAAATCAATGGCAACAAGTCCAACACGGAGCGAACTTAAAATGGCCTCTAATTGAGATTTTCGTTGAGTATATTTATCATTAAGATTGGCAATATACTCTGCGATTAAGTTGAGCTCACTAAAATAAATTTCATCAATAATTGGTTCGATATGATAATCATTAGTTGTAATTTGGTTAACGAGTGAACGCACATTTTTTTGATATAGGTTCCATTCGTTTTGTTGACGCGTTTCAAAATAGAAAAAGGCAGCCACAATGAATGCAGCGCTGCCTAAAAAGATAAACACGATAACACTCGGGTTACTGGCAAAACTTGTAGCAACCGAGACAAAAGTTATTACCGCTAAGGAAGTAATAAAATATTGTTGTAGTTGTTTACTCATCACTTCTCTTTTATGAATTTATATCCTTCACCTATTATTGTAATCAAATATTTAGGTTTTTTAGGATTAGGTTCAATTTTCTTTCGAACATTCAAGATATGAACATCGACGGTACGACTCTCACCCAAGTAATCATATCCCCATACATCATTAAGCAGTTGCTCTCGGCGGATCACTCGGTTAGGGTTTTGAATAAGATACAAAAGGAGTCTGAATTCTTTCGTTGTAAAGGGAACGAGTTTTCCTTGAACGACAACTTCAAACGTATCTTCATCAATTGAAAAATCATCAAACTGATAACGTAGTCCCCCTGGGACAACCGAATGGCTTCGGCGTAGTAAGGCCTTTACACGAGCAATCATTTCATGAACTCGAAATGGTTTACTCATGTAATCATCGGCTCCAAAGTTTAGTGCGAGAACAACATCAGACTCCTCGGACTTTGCCGTAACCATGATTACTGGAATGTTTGCTGTTTCTTTGTTAGAGCGGACCCATTTTAGGACTTCAACACCACTTGTTCCAGGAAGCATCTGGTCAAGAATCAATAAATCAAATGGTTCTTGTTGGAGCTTCTTTATCGCATCATTGCCATTATAAACAGCTACCGCATCAAACCCATGGAGTTTAACATGGTAATGAACCAACTCTACTACGTTTGGTTCGTCATCAACAATAAGTATTCTCATGCCTTGTATTCTCCACGTACGGTGAATATAATCCACTCTGAAATGTTTTGCGCATGGTCTGCTAACTTTTCCATGTATTTCGCAATGGTAAGCTGAGCGATTAGTCCATTTACTTGAACAATCTCGCTTTGGTTTCGCATTTGAATCGCGATCTTATCTTTCAAGCGGTAGTACGCTTGGTCGATAACATCATCAAAGGCGATGACATCATAGGCCCCTTGTAAATCCTCATTAATGAAGCTACGAACACTATCAGCAACCATGCGTCGTGTGTTATCAGCAAGTTGAACAATGTCTTCGTCAATTTCATTAAACGGAATTTCTCGTAAGCTAATCATTGATTTGCAAATATCAGACGTAATATCACCAATACGTTCCAAGTCCGTCAGAATCTTATGGACACTTGCGACCGTACGTAAGTCTTTGGCAACCGGTTGGTTACGAGCAATAAACAAAATACAATCATGGTCGATTTTGATCTCCATGGCATTAATTTGTTCATCACGGTCCATAACTTTTTCGGCCAGTTTAAGATTACGTTTTTTATACGCCATCGTCATATCCGACATCGCTTCATCAACCAGTGACATCATTCGTCCTAAGGACTGGTAAATCCCTGATAAATCATGATCAAGTTTAATGTTTGCCATACGTTCTCCTATCCAAATCTTCCGGTGATATATTCTTCGGTTTTCGGGTTTTTCGGATTGGCGAAGAGTTTATCCGTCGCTCCGAACTCGATCAATTCCCCAAGCATAAAGAATGCAGTGTTATCCGAAATACGAGCCGCTTGTTGCATGTTGTGAGTGACAATGACAATGGTATATAACTCTTTTAATTCTACAATTAAATCTTCAATCTTTTGCGTTGCAATCGGGTCGAGGGCCGATGTAGGCTCATCCATTAAGATCACTTCCGGTTCCATTGCAATCGTTCGTGCAATACATAAACGTTGCTGTTGTCCCCCTGATAAACTCAACGCTGAATCTTTCATCCGGTCTTGGACTTCATCCCATAGTGCTGCACGACGTAGGGATTGTTCAACGATTTCATCTAATTGTGCTTTATTCTTCACTCCTTGGCAACGTGGACCGTAGGCAATGTTGTCATAAATGCTCATAGGGAATGGATTTGGCTTTTGAAATACCATGCCTACTTTTGTTCGAAGTTCAATCACATCATAGTCTTTCGCATATGCGTTATGGCCTTCAAAATGGATCTCTCCTTCAATATTGCATTCAGGAATTAAATCATTCATCCGGTTTAAGATTCGAATAAAGGTACTTTTCCCACAACCAGATGGACCAATGAATGCGGTCACTTTATTGCGTTCAATATCCATGTCGATTCCTTTAATCGCATGATTGGTTCCGTAGTGTAAATGTATGTTTTTAAGTTCAAATATTTTATCCATACGTCTCCTAATAGGTTGCCTTATTGAGTTTTGAAGCAATTTGTTTCACCATGAAATTCATCACAAACACAACGCCTAATATAATGATGGCAATGGCACTTGCAAGTTCGTAGTTGGGCGCTTCACCACCCATGACGGTCCATATGTGTACTGCTAATGATGTTGCTCGTTCTGTCAAAATGATGTCATCTTTTATTGCGGCTCCAACAGCAAAGATTAAAGCAGCGGATTCGCCAATAATTCGTCCAATCCCAAGTAATACTCCTGTCAATATTCCTGGAACTGCATTCGGTAAAACAATTTGAAATACCGTTTGTGTTTTCGATGCACCTAGCGCTAACGACCCTTTGCGTAAATCATCACTAATTACTTTTAATGCTTCTTCCGTACTTTTAATGATCGTTGGTAGAAGAATGACTGATAACGTTAATGCGCCAGCAATGACACTCCCTCCCGCCGTACCAATGGTTGAATTTAATACAGGGACGAATAATCCAGCCCCAAGAAGTCCGTAGATAATCGAGGGTACTCCGGTTAGCAAGTCCACCATGGAGCGGATTATCTTTGTTGTTCTAGAGTATTTCGCAAACTCATTGAAGTAAATGGCACTCGATACCCCCACTGGAACGGCAATGGCTAACGTCATTCCAATTAACCACAATGTGGTAATAATCGATCCTCGAATTCCGCCACCTTCTTGTTGAATCGTAAATCGTTCAATGACAGTTGCCGCTTCTAATTTTTCAACAATTCGCTCAGGACCATCCTGGGTTATGAAGAAATCAGTATCGGTAAATCCAGTAATAACATTAATCCCTGGTTCGAGTTGCCAAATAACTGGATTACCACTTTCATCTACTTGAGTTTGGTCAACAGCATTATTGAATGGTGAATTCGGATGAACATACCCGACTTCCACAATTTTATTCCCTTCTCGATTAGTGCCTTCAACCAGTCCGATTCCCCATTTTGTTGAATAGAAAATTCCCTCTTCTAACTCGATAGATAGTGGATACGGACCAGCGGTGGTTTCAACCACGACCGACGTATTAATCGCTCTGGAGTCACCAGTAATTAGGTCCCAAGATACTAATGATATTCCGGTGGTTACGACATAATAGACAATTAAGAATAAAAATATTGCCCCTACACTACTGAACGCATACACCAGCGACTTCATTACATTATCTTGTCGATATCGTGACTTATACTTACTGTTCATGAACGCCACCTATTCGTTTCATCACAAATCGGAGGGTAAAATTGCTGAGTAAAATCACAACCATTAAGACCAATCCCACAGAAAACCGAATATCATAATCCAGCCCGATGGTTTCTTTTTGTCCGAGTAGCATTCTGGATGTTAGTGTTGCTGTTGTTCCTAAGGGATTAAGTTGTATTCCTGAAAATAGATTCCCAGAGACCATGGCAACTGCCGTTGCCTCTCCCAATGCTCGGCCTACTCCTAAGATGATCCCGGCAAAAATACCACTTTTTGCTGCTGTTAAAACAACTTTAAAATACGTTTGAATATCACTCGCCCCTAATGCTAATGACCCTTCAACTAAGTTCTTATCCACGGCACGAATTGAGGTTTCCGCAATCGCAGTTATCGTTGGCAAAATCATAATTGCTAAAACAATAACGGTAGCTGAAAGACTAAGTCCTGCTGCAGTTTGAAAATTGATTACCGTTCCAATAGATGATACCCAGCGTGTAATAACACCTAACCCAAATACCCCAAAGATAATACTTGGTACACTTGCGAGAAGTTCGACAATCGTACGCATGGTATTAGCAATTCGTTTGGGTGCAATTTTTGCAATAAAGAGTGCACTAAACACACCTACTGGTACAGCAAGAACAACCGCAAACAATACAGCAATTAAGGTGTTAATAATGACATACCCAACACCATACCCTGCCGAGGTTCCGACCGCACCATCAAGCCACTGCATTCCTGTGAGAAAACGGAACACATTGACAGGGCCTACATCCACAAATCCTTCCCGAAAGTTATACCCTTCATACACTTGAATAAAGGGAACAATTCCACGAATCGCGATGATGCCGATGATCATAACAATAAATGAAGCAGATATAAAAGCGCTGATCATAAACAAGTGTTGTGAAATCCAGTCTGATCGATTTTTACGCCGAATATTTTCCTTGGTAACAACATCACGGATTGATAGCATTTTTCCTCCTTTTAACACGACTCTTTCTATTGTAAAACACTACTTATTAGAAGTAGTGTTTTACTGAGAAAGGATTACTGATTAGCCTAGTTCATTCCAGTCTACAATTTCACCACTGAAGATTGCGACTAGTTGTTCTGCGGTTAAATTATCAACGTCATTATCTAGGTTTCCGACTGCGACAATCGCATCTACCGCAACAACACCTTTAATTAATGCAGGTTCTGAATCTCTAAATTCACGAGAAGCAAATCCGATATGAATACTTAGTGCATCATCGACACTCGCATTTCCACCATTTAAACCGCGGTATGCATTGGAAGATCCGGTGTGGTTATGTTCTGGTACTACGTTTCCACACACACTTGAGAAGTCTGGGCTTAATGCTTTTGCTACTTTTTCAACGGAATCAGATCCACCAAATTTTAATGTTAAGCGAGAGTTATCTTGACTACAAATTGGAAATTGACCAACAATACTTGACCATGCAGGTCCACTTACACTTACAATTCCACCCGCTTCTTTAATTGTTAATTGTCCTTCACGAGATCCCATATAAGCAACAAATGCGTTTGATAATGCTTCATAGGCTGCTGCATCAGCGCCATATACCGAGTAATCATCTCGTAACATGTAGTTGAAGCGACGAGCAAGACCATATGAACCATTTAAGACATTCTCTTCCGTTGGTTCAATCCCGTTATAATTAAATCCTTTAAACAACGATCCATCAAAAGTAGAGAGTGATACATATCCAATCGCAAACGGGTCTGTTTGCACCGCGTTAATGATTTCATCATTTCCTGCAATGACAAATCCCTCGGCTAAAAGTGAATCATCCGTTGCTCCATCCGGAAATCCAATGGCTTCCATGAATCCGGTACGTGTTCCAGATGATGTATCACGTGTATAAACTTTAATTGACTGTTCGGTTTCACATGCCGAAAGTCCAGTTACTAATGTTAAGGCACTTAATAGTAAGAATAACTTCTTCATATAATCTCCTTTTTTATTTGTACTCACCCATTATAAAAAGGGGTGGTTAACCCCCTGTTTTGTATGTGTTAAATCGATGTTAAGTACTGAGTTTTCGTCGGCCTTCAAGGGCTCGTTTTAACGTAATTTCATCCGCATATTGTAAGTCCCCACCCGCAGGAATGCCTTGTGCTAACTGAGTAATCGAAAGATCCGTATCCTTTAATAAGCGCTGGATATATAGACTCGTTGTCTCACCATCTACTGATGAATTGAGTGCTAAGATTAATTCTTTGTAGCTTGGTTCTTTCAGTCGTTCAATTAATTGGCGAAGAGTAATCTCATCTGGCCCTTTTTTCTTTAATGGCGCAATTGTACCTTGAAGAACATGATATTTCCCTTGATAGAATCCCATGCTTTCCATGACAAATACATCTTTGGATTCTTCCACCACCATTAATGTTGATGAATCTCTGGAGGCATCTCGACACACCTGACACAAGTCTGAGTCCGTAATGAGGCCACACTCATTACATGGATGAAGACTATCAATACTGGATCCTAGTCGCTCTTGGAATAACGTAACGTCTTCCTTCGATAAGTCCGCAATCGTAAACATGGCAAGCCGTTCTGCGGTCTTTTTCCCGATTCCTGGAAACTTCGAAAAGGAGTCGACTAAATCTTGTAATGGTTTGGGGTATTTCATTTGACCGTCACCATCGATTCGCCAAATTCGGCAATCGCATCTTTAATGACATCGGGTTCTTCGCGTTGTTCTTCTTCTAAGGTTAAGCCTTCAAAGACGATGGGTTTAAGTTTCGGGTTGATCCCAACATTAAACTGTTCAAAAAATTCTTTACGTTTGATTTCCCATAAATCATCAGGTAGCGCGATATAGTCTTGATCACTTCCATATACTTTTTTAAGAAGTCGTTTAATTTTCTTACGCACATCAGAACGCATTAATTTATTGACCATCGTGACACTTGGATAGGTAATAATAAATTCTTCTGCAAAGACCGCTTTGACATCACCTTTACAGAAGTCTTGCGCTAGCGTAAAAACATTGGGTTCGGCTTGTCGGTTAATTTCGGCCCATTGGTTTTGTAAATTTGTTTTTTTACGTTTGGAACTCTCTTTATCTTTCATCGCGCGTTGCAAGATACTCGCTATTTGGTCCACATCATAAATGGTATGACGAACTTTACTTCCGGTTTGAGTTTCCATTAAGTCCGGTTGGACATCGACCACTGGTTTTGGTTCTTCTTTAACAACTGGTGATTCTTCCTTGACGACCTCAGCGGCTTTTTTAGGAGCCACCACTTTTTGAACAACCGGAGTGTTGGTTCGGTCTGCCATTTTTATCAAGGTAACTTCAAGGTAGGTGCGCGGATTATTGGTCGTACGCATTTCTCGTCCCGCATGAGAGAGTTGATCAATATAGGTATATGCTTTTTCATTATCCATCGCGGTTGCTAAGGACTGAAATTGAGGACGTTCAAAGAGCACACGTTGAAGGTGTGCGGTATCAATGTTGTTATACAGTAATACATCTTTAATAAATTGGATAAGTTGTTGGGTAATGCGCGTCACTTCTTTGCCGCTTTCAATGAGTTGATGCAAATAATTGATCGCATCGACACTTTTTCCAGCAAGAAGGGCTTCAAACATTTCAATGATTTTTAAATCGGATACACTGCCAGCCACAGCATGAACATCACTGTCGCTAACACGGTCTTCCGCATACGAAAGAGCTTGGTCCAATAGACTCAAGGCATCCCTCATTCCGCCTTCAGCCGCTTCGGCAATCGCATCAATCGCTTCTAAGGTGACACTGATTTGTTCTTTTTCAATGACTTCTTTAAGTTTCTTTTTAATGTCTTTATTGGAAATATCTTTAAAATCAAATCGCTGACAACGAGACTGAATCGTTGCCGGAACTTTATGCGGTTCGGTAGTTGCAAGGATAAAGATCACGTGACGAGGTGGTTCTTCTAGCGTTTTTAATAAGGCATTAAAAGCCCCGATGCTAAGCATGTGGACTTCATCAATGATGTAAACTTTGTAATTGCCTTCACCAGGTGTGTATTTTACTTTATCGCGAATCTCACGAATTTCATCGACACCGTTATTACTCGCCGCATCGATTTCAATAATGTCGTTGTAGACCCCTTTTTGAATCGACACACACGCATCACAAACACCGCAAGGTTCAGAGACAGGATACTCTACACAATTGACGGTATTGGCAATGATTTTAGCAATCGAAGTTTTCCCGGTTCCTCGCGGACCAGTAAATAAATAGGCATGAGCAATTTTGTTGGCTTTTAACGCATTTTGAAAAGTACGAACAATATGTCGTTGGCCTGCGACTTCGCCAAAGAAACGAGGTCGATATGTTCGATACAATGCTTGATATGCCATCAAAAATCCCTGCCTTACATAGTAGTTCATTATATCATATGCATTGGCGGTAATTCCTGCTGCCATGGATAAAAAATGAGCTATACTACAAAAGAAGGTGAACCGTGATTTTTGATACCATTTGCGCCATTTCTACCGCCTACGGAGAAGCTGGCATTGCCGTCATTCGTGTCTCAGGAGACCAGGCGATTCGTTATACGAATCGTCTCTTTCAAGGTGCAAATTTATTAGAAGTCAAAAGCCACACCCTAACCCATGGATGGATTAAGGATTTTCGTAATAACGATCTGGTCGATGAAGTACTTGTCAGCGTGATGCGAGCACCGAACACCTTTACTACCGAGGATGTTGTTGAAATCAATTGTCATGGTGGGTTATACATCACACAATATATTATTGAACTTCTCGTCGAAACGGGAGCTCGGATTGCTGAACCTGGGGAATTTACAAAACGCGCGTACTTGGGAGGACGAATCAACTTAACCCAAGCTGAATCAATCATGGATATGATTGAAGCAAAAAGTAAAAACGCCCTTGTTGTTGCAACCCAAGGGTTAAGTGGTAATGTTTCTCGCTTAATCTCAACATTAAAAGAACGATTAATTTCAATCATCGGGGTGATTGAGGTCAATATTGATTATCCCGAATACGATGATGTCGAAGAGTTAACCGAGGAACAACTCGTTCCTAAAATTTTCAGCTTATTAAAACAAATTGATGATGTGATTGAAAAATCCCAAACCGGATTGATTATGAAACACGGCGTCAAAACAGCGATTGTCGGTCGACCTAACGTTGGAAAATCATCGTTACTTAATTTACTCTTAGAAGAAGATAAAGCGATTGTCACCGATATTGCAGGTACAACAAGAGACCTTGTGGAAGGAACCTTAAGTGTTCGTGGTCTCCAACTAAACTTAATCGATACCGCGGGAATTCAAGAAACAACTGATACGGTAGAACAAATTGGAATCACACGCAGTTATGCGGCAATGGATAAAGCAGACTTGGTCATTGTGGTCTTGGATTATGGGTCTGAACTTCAAGATGTTGATAAAAAATTACTCCAACGAGTCAAAGATAAAAACCATATTGTGGTCGTAAACAAAATTGATACCGAGCGTAAAATCAATTCCATCCACAACCCCGACTATGTCTATTTATCTACCACAAGAAAAGACGGTGTTGACCGTCTTCAAGATGTCATCATTGATAAAGCTGGCGTCGCAAACTTTCATAAAGATATCACGTACTTATCGAACACTCGTCAAATAAGCAAAATGAAAGAGGCGCGGTTTGCGTTAAAAGAAGCATTGATATCAGCGCAAGCATTAATGCCGGTGGATATTATATCAATCGACTTACAAGCAGCGTATACGGCGCTCAATGAAATTCTTGGGATTGAACAATCAGAATCTGTAATTGACGCTTTGTTCTCACGCTTTTGTTTAGGCAAATAAAAACGGGATTATTTCTTCCCGTTTTTTTCTTTTTTAAATCGTATATTCACATCTTGATTAAAGATTTCTCGCTCAACCGAATACCACAATCCGAAGGCAATTGGTGCTACCAAGGGAACGGCTAAGGCCGAATTGATAACAGCTCGTTGAAGTGAGAATACATTATAACTAGATTTAGTTATATCTCCACTGAAACCTTGGTTTAATGAAGTCGCTTGTGCTAACTGAGCTCCCGTTGACACCGATGAAACATCATATAGATCTGATAATGAGATAAACTCAATCACTTCGATGTTCTCTTCATTCGCTTGTTGACCCGGTTCTAATATTTGCGGGATATCGACAATGAAGAAAAACTCATTATCACCACAGGCATCAATATCAGCGGTTGATACGGTTAAGAAGTGAGCGAATACGTCGGTGCCAGGAATGGCGCCCAAACGTTGAAAGGCTAACATTTCTTGATATGGTTCTTCTTCACTTCCACAATAAACAAAGGCATCTAGCGCACCGATGGAAGGAAGTCGGGATCCGTTTACATCAACGACATCCAAATCTTTGAAGACGACATACAAGTCGGTATCAATGGTGGAGGCACGTAGTATCGAGCGGTGTACATCAAAACTGTAATCATCTTTCGTGACAGATATGATGGGTCGTTCTTCGTATTGTGACGAATAAATCTCTAAGAACTCTAACCCAATCTGATCTTCTGTCTTGCCTTCAAAAATCAGTTCACCCGCTAAGTTTTGGGATTGAACAGTATAGGAGGCAGACCCCACGGCGATAATCACTAAAACCGCTAATGATAGCCAAACTATTCCTCGTATTTTAGTGTTTCGACTCATTTTACATCTCCTTGACGCTTAACCATTATACAATAGCACCTAACATGGCTCAACCATTTTAGTAATAAGCCATTTTATTGCAACATTTCAAAATATTGTAAAACGATGCAAAATAATGTAAA
>CAYTXT010000003.1:0-67689 GCA_964442245.1 uncultured Candidatus Izemoplasmatales bacterium | reverse complement strand
GCTAACGCTTCATCGAGACGTCGTACCGGTGTATTATACGGTGCATTCTTAATATAAGAAGGATCGTTTTTCGCTTTGTCGGCGATGTCTTTCATTGCTGCAACAAACAAATCTAAGGTTTGTTTGGATTCTGATTCTGTGGGTTCAACCATGATGGCATCTTTAATGACCAGTGGGAAATAAATGGTTGGCGCATGGAATCCCATATCAAGAAGGGCTTTTGCGACATCAAGTGTTGTCACTTCCCCTTTGTGTTTGAGTCCCGCAAAAACAACTTCGTGTTTACAATGTTGTTTGATCGGAAGTTCATAGACATCTTGAAGTTGATGCTTCACGTAGTTGGCATTTAAGACGGCCATTTGGGAGATTTCTCGAAGACCAATTTTACCCATCGATAAAATGTAGGTATAAGCACGAACTAAAATCCCAAAGTTTCCATAGAAACCACCAATTTGTCCAATGGATAACGGATTATCATACTTCAAATGAAAGCGTCCGTTTTGATTGACGACTTCAGGGACGGGTAAGAATTCTTTCAAGTGCGCTTTGACCCCAACCGGACCTGCACCTGGACCCCCACCACCGTGTGGAGTAGAGAAGGTTTTGTGTAAGTTCAAGTGGATAATGTCAAACCCCATATCCCCAGGACGAGAGATTCCAAGCATTGCGTTGAGGTTGGCTCCATCATAATACAGAAGTCCGCCGCCCCCATGAATGATATCGGTAATTTCAACGATATCTTTTTCGAAGATTCCCACGGTGTTGGGATTGGTTAACATAATCCCAGCTACTTCATCACTCATCAGTTCACGCAGTGAGTCAATGTCGACGGTTCCGTCCACATTACTCTCCACTTCAATGACATCATAACCAGCAACGTTGGCACTAGCGGGGTTGGTTCCGTGTGCACTCGTAGGAACGATGACTTTGGTTCGTTTTTTATCCCCGCGACTATCGTGATAGGCCTTCATGACCATGAGTCCAATTAACTCACCATGAGCCCCAGCAAAGGGATTCAAAGTCATTTGATCCATCCCTGTAATTTCTGATAAAGAACGTTCCAAACGGTACATCAGTTCCAATGCCCCTTGCGAGAATCGCTCGGGTGCTAATGGATGCAGTCTAGAAAATCCTGGTAAGAAGGACATTTCATCATTAATCTTAGGATTGTATTTCATGGTGCAAGAACCGAGCGGATAAAAGACTTTATCAATCGCAAAGTTAAGCCCCGATAAATTGACATAGTGACGCATGACCGCATTTTCACTGACTTCAGGTAGTCCAAGCGAAGAAGAACGCTGAATCGATGGGTCTACGGTGTAATTGGTAATCGGGTTTTCGGGAAGGCTATATCCGATACGGCCTGGTTCTGATAATTCAAAGATTACTTTATTGTAATTAAGCATGATCAAGCCCTCCTAAGACATCTACCAGATGGTCGATTTGTTCTTTGGAGCGTTTTTCTGTAACGCAGAATAAGATTTTATTCTCCCCAAGATATAAACCAGGAATCATTAAATCTTCTTCACAAGCGGCTGCAATTTGTTCGTAAGGGATGCTCGTTTCAACCACAAATTCATTAAAGAAATTGGTGTCATGTACTTTGGTAAAACCAGGTAGACTTGTGATTTGATCATACGCATAATGTGCTTTTTGATAGTTTTGCATCGCCATATCTTTGAGTCCTTGGGGTCCCATGACGGATAAGAAAACACTGGCAGCAAGTACATTTAACGACTGGTTGGAACAAATATTTGATGTTGCTTTTTCGCGACGGATATCTTGTTCACGGGCACGCAGCGTTAATACAAACGCACGCTTTCCGTCCACATCGACGGTTTCACCGACAATGCGTCCAGGAAGTTTACGAACCAGTTTTTCACTCGACACCATAAATCCAATATAAGGACCGCCATAGTTTAAGCCGATCCCAAAGGGTTGGGCGTCACCAACAACAACATCAACCCCCATCTCTCCAGGTGTTTTAAGGATCGCAAAGGCGAGAGGGTTTACGGCTAAGGTGACTAAACCACCGATTTCATGAACTTGAGCGGAAAGCGATGTGACGTCTTCAACTAATCCATAATAGTTTGGACTTTGGACAATCACACCAGAGATTTGATCATTTAATAACGAAGATGCTTGTTGGTAATCGACACGACCGTTTTGTTCGGGTAAGTATGTGACTTGAAATCCTCGAAAGCGAGCGTAAGTTTCAATCACACGTTTATAACTAGGGTTGACGGTTGAGGCAACAAGAACATGGTTACGTTTTGTGACAGCATTCATCATCATTGCGGCTTCTACAGCAGCAGTAAACGCGTCATACATCGACGCATTCGCAACAGGTAAATCAAACAAACGACTCATCATTGTTTGGAATTCGAAGATATACGTTAATGTCCCTTGTGAGACTTCGGGCTGATACGGCGTATACGATGTTGCAAACTCACTTCGAGTAATGATGGGTTTGATAATGCTTGGAACGTAATGGTCATACGCGCCTGCGCCAACAAATGGAATCATTTGAGGTTGATTTTGGTTGGCAAGTCGCTCAATATGATCGACGACTTCTAGTTCACTAAAGCTGTCGGGTAAATTGTAGTCTTGACGAAAACGGACAGCCTCAGGGATGTCAGAAAATAATTCTTCGACTGAAGCAACACCACATGCTGCAAGCATGGCCTCAAGGTCTTGGGCAGTATGCGGAATGTATTTGTTCATGAAGTATGAGCGCGGTATCCTGCAGCATCAAGTAAGTCATCGAGCTCGGCAGGGTTACCCAGTTCAATTTTAATCATCCATGCATCATACGGTGTGGTGTTGATACTATCAGGAGCATCTTCCACAGCGTGGTTAATTTCAAGAACTTTTCCGGAGACAGGAATAAACAAATCAGAGGCAGCTTTGACAGATTCCACGGTTCCGAATTGATCATTTGCACTAAAGGAATCACCAACCGCAGGCAGTTCGATGTAAACAATTTCCCCTAGTTCATGTTGAGCAAAGTCGGTAATACCAACCGTACCCACATTTCCTTCCACACGAATCCATTCGTGTTCTTTTGAATACTTTAATCCATCTTTAATATCTGACATGTTATGTCCTCCTATTTTTTATACGACTTAACCATAAATTTTTTATTACGAGTTACGGCTCGCAAATGTTTGCCACGAACTTCCACTGTAACATCAGTACCAAGTGGTACATCAGCGTTAACCAAAGCTAAGGCGTACGTCTTCTCCTTAATTTTATACCCGGTAGTAATAAATCCGATGACTTTATCATTTTGATAAACAAGATATTCAGCCCGTGCAATTCCACGGTCAATGATATCTAAACCGATGAGTTTACGCTTTCGTTCTTGTTGGAGGGAAGCTTTACCAATAAAGTCTTTTTCAAATCTAATAAATCGTGAGAAACCGGCTTCAACTGGCGTAATTGAATCACTAATTTCATGCCCATATAAGGGTAGTGAAGCTTCAAAACGTAAGGTGTCTCGGGCTCCTAATCCAATGGGAGCAACCCCGGCTTTTAATAAGGTATCCCATAAAATAAGGATTGAATCGTTGTCGGTGTATAACTCAAATCCATCTTCGCCGGTGTATCCGGTTCGTGAAATTAAGGTGTGACATCCGGCAACATCTGCCCATATAAAGCGAAAGAATCCTAACGAGGATAAGTCAACATCTGTTAAGGGTTGTAAAACCGCTTGGGCAGATGGACCTTGTAGTGCAATCTCTGCTGTTTTTTCACTAACATTTTCGAGTTCAACACCATCAATTAGATGAGCGTTCAACCATTCAACATCTTTATCGATGTTCGACGCATTAACCACCAAACAGTATAAATTTTCATTAAATCGGTATACTAAGATATCATCAACCACCGCTCCGTTTTCATAACACAAGAAGCTATAACGGATTTGACCCACTTCTAGCGAGGTCATTTCGTTGGTGCAAAGTTGTTCTAAGTATTGTAAGGCGTTTGGTCCTTTGACAAGAACCTCACCCATGTGAGAAACATCAAACATTCCAACATGGTTTCGAACCGCTTCGTGTTCTGCTGTTATGCCTTGATATTCGATCGGCATATCGAACCCACCAAACGGTAACATTCGAGCTTGTAATGCGAGGTGTTTGGTATGAAGTGGTGTTGTTTTTAAGGGTGGATTCATAATTTCACTCCTATACAAAAGTATAACTGATTTTTATCTAAAAACTCACATCTCACCCCTTGGTTTTGTGTAATAATACTTGTATTCGCAAATGGCGAATAGAAAGAAGAACAGAATTGAGAATTATCCACAGTCCAAGCCGTCTTGGAACCTATAATTTAGTATTAGAAAAGTACTTGGTTGATCACTTGGAAGAACCAACGCTTTTGGTCTGGCGAAACAGACCTGGCATTTATATCGGACGGCACCAAAACACCCTTGATGAAATTGATCAAGAGTATGTTGAAGCCCAAGGGTTTGAAGTCTTTCGTCGTTTATCAGGTGGGGGAACCATCTTTCACGATGAATACAATGTGTACTACTCGTTAATGTCAAAAAACGAACGCAGTGTTCAAGATAACTTTGTCTATCACAACAACTTGATTGTGGAATTTTTACAAGGCATCGGGGTTGACGCCGAACGGAGTGGTCGTAATGACATCTTGGTGGGTGGACGTAAAATAAGTGGATCTGCGGAACATTACTCGAAAGGCAATGTTGTACACCACGGGTCGTTACTATACGCAACAGACATATTGCATATGGCCCCAGCACTAACGCCAAACAAACAAAAATTTACCTCAAAAGCGATCACAAGTGTCGCTCAGCGAGTTGATAACATCATGAACCATGTTGAATTAAGCGTGGAGGAATTTGAGGAGGCATTGATTTCCTTTTTTGCCCTGAAATTCGGTGGGTCTGTGAAACAGATTACTGGCGAAGAAGATGCAGCAACCTATCAACTCATTCATGATTGGTATGGAACTTACGAATGGAACTACGGACAAAGCCCTGCCTTTAGTTATGAAAAAGAATTTCGTTTTCCATACGGGATTGTCAAAACAAGTCTTGTTGTAACCAGTGGTATAATCAAAGACATCAAGATACTAGGAGATTTCTTTGCAACGCAAGAATTAAGCGAAATCGAAGAACACTTTATTGGCGTTCGCTATTTACGTAAAGAGTTAGAAGACGTCTTAGAAAAAATAAACGTAGGAGAGGTAATTGTCGGGGCTTCGAATGAAGACTTGATGCAATTGCTGTGGGATGATGGAACGAAAACCGGAATGGCTGAAAATTAAGATTGACCACCGATCACAACAAATTACCAATCTTTTACGTGAAAAGCGTTTGGTGACGGTATGTGAAGAAGCAAAATGCCCGAACCGCAATGAATGCTTCTCCAACAAAACCGCTACCTTTATGATTTTGGGTCATATTTGTACAAGAAACTGTCGTTATTGTGATGTCACCAGTGGTCGTCCTGAAGCGAATGTGGTGGATGACTCCGATCAAATCGTGGAAGCGATTGATGTTATGGGTCTTAATTATGTTGTTGTGACCAGTGTGGACCGCGATGATTTGCCAGATGGTGGCGCGTTTCAATTCGTTAAAACGATTGAAAAGGTGAAAGCCAAAGGCGCACAAATCGAAGTCTTAACCCCTGATTTTCAATTTGATTGGGCAGCGGTTAAGAAAGTAGTGGATGCAAAACCCGATGTCTATAATCACAATATTGAAGCACCAAAACGGGTCTTTAAGCGTGTTCGCCCAATTGGAAGTTACGAAAAAAGTTTAGCGCTTCTTCAACAAGTCAAAGGGTTTGACCCGGAGATGACCACCAAATCAGGATTGATTGTGGGAATGGGTGAAACCAAAGAAGAAGTATTTGAAACGCTACGTGACTTACGAGCAGCGGATGTGGATATCGTTACGATTGGTCAGTATTTACGACCAACAAAAAAACAAATTGAGATGGTTCGCTACGTTCACCCGGATGAATTTAAAGAGTATACGGAGTATGGCTTATCCTTAGGATTTAAGGAAGTGTATGCCGGACCGTTTGTTCGAAGTAGTTATCATGCCGCAGAAGTACAAGCAAAACTAAAGACGTCCTAGACGTCTTTTTTTTGTGTCAAGAGGAACGATAAATTTTTTTATGAGCCCCCGAGCCGAAAAAAACCACTGGTTTGAATTCAACCTTTTATTTCGTCAGGTAGGTTTCTATAATAGGAATACAAAGGAGGACAAGTAGATGTCAGAACGGACTGTTTTATGCATCGATTTACGTAGTTTTTTTGCTGCGGTTGAGTGCGCTGATGCGGGCTTTGATATTTACGATGTCCCATTAGTTGTTGCAGACCGAGCTCGTAGTCGAGGATCGATTACGTTAGCTGTTACCCCTTATTTAAAAGCCAAAGGGGTTCCCTCTCGTGGCCGCGTATATGAACTACCCAAAGATGAACCAATTATTTACGCCAAACCCCGAATGAGTCGCTATGTCGAAGTCTCAACGCAAATTGTTGAGATTTATTTAAACTACGTATCGGACGAAGATTTACATGTGTATTCGATTGATGAAGCGTTTCTTGATGTCACAACCTACTTATCGTACTTTGATATGACTCCAGAGGCGTTGGCGCACACCATCCAACAACACGTGTATGAGGCAACAAAAATTCCATCGACCATTGGGATTGGACCCAACATGGTGATGGCGAAAATGGCCTTGGATTTGGATAGTAAACATATGGCCTCAGGCATTGCTCGTTGGACTCATGAAGATTTAGAAACCAGACTCTGGCCAGTTACGCCCTTATCCAAAGTATGGGGGATTGGGCACCGCATGGAGCAACGGTTGAACGCCATGGGGATTCATACGATGTATGACATTGCCCATACAGAAATTGGGGTATTAAAAGATGTCTTTGGGGTGATGGGCGAAGAATTGTACTATCATGCGCATGGCCTTGATGCCTCGATTATGAGTGATCCGAATTCCTATCAACCGCGTCACATCTCCATCGGTCATGGCCAAACACTTTATCATGACTACAACGGTATCGAAGCGAAGTTGGTGTTATTAGAATTAGTAGACCGTGTGGCGAAACGCTTGCGAGCAAAACAAGTGATTGGGAGTGTGATCCACTTAAGTATCGGTTATTCGAAAAAAGCACCTGGTGGATTTTCTCGACAAATGACCATTCCAGCGACAGATTCTCCTGCGTGTATATATGATGCAGCGATTCAGCTGTTTGATCAATTTTATAAAGGGGAACCGATTCGACGTGTAGGAATATCCGTTGGTCATGTGATTCATCCATCGCATGAACAAATCGATTTGTTCGGGGATACGTTGAAACGCCAAAAAGAAAAAGCGTTACTAACCGCCATGGATAGCATTCAATCATGGTATGGCAAAAACGCGGTCTTGCGAGCGGTATATTACACCAAAGAATCCACCATGCGAATGCGTAATGGATTGATTGGAGGTCACCGCGCATGAGCCGAGGAATGGTGAAATGGAATGCGTTTAATGCCTTGATTGATCAAGGGGAACGTTTATCAGCAATGTCGCATGCTCGAAAAAAACAACCAATGCCACTGCTATCCCAAGAAGAAAAAAGTGACATGGACCGTGTGTTACAAACGGCTGTCAGGGATCATATCGAAGTTCAAGTGACGTATTATGAGGATGGATTTTTCCATCAAACAAAAGGAATTGTTACAAAGGTTGATCCCATCGATAAAGTGATTGTGATTGCGAAAACCCGTTATTTCATTCAAACGATTACCCGATTAGAACTCATCCAATCCTAGCGGAATGGATGAGTTTGTTTGTTATACTAAATACAATGTGAGGATACCCATGGACCGTATAAAAAAATTGTTTGATGTTGTGTCGTTAGAACAGACCCGTCAAGCCAGAAATATTGAATTAATTGCATCAGAAAACTATGCATCAGCGAATGTAATGGCATTACAAGGATCGATTCTAACGAACAAATATGCGGAAGGATATCCGGATAAACGCTATTATGGTGGATGCGAATACGTTGATTTGATTGAACGAGAAGCGATTGAGTCGGCGAAAGAATTGTTCAACGTACAGTTCGCCAATGTTCAACCTCATTCGGGATCGTCTGCCAACATGGCAGCGTACCGCGTCTTATTACAACCCGGAGATAAGGTGTTAGGACTAGCGCTTGATCATGGGGGACACTTAACCCATGGGCATCGATTAAGTTTCTCTGGTGTTGATTACCAGTTCATTCCTTACTTTTTAGATAAAGAAACTGAATTAATGGATTATGAAGCGATTCGGCAAATTGCCCTAGAACACAAACCTAAATTGATCGTGACAGGAACCAGTGCGTATTCCCGCGTCATCGATTTCAAAGCATTTAAGAAAATAGCGGATGAAGTCGGGGCAAAATTGATGGTCGATATGGCCCATATCTCCGGCCTTGTTGCTGCAGGGGTTCATCCTAATCCTTGTGAAGTGGCAGATGTTGTAACCTCTACGACTCACAAGACATTACGTGGACCGCGGGGTGGAATTATCCTAACCAACGATCCAGAGATTGCCAAAGCGATTGATAAAATGGTCTTTCCCGGAATTCAAGGTGGCCCATTAATGCATGTTATTGGGGCGAAAGCCGCCTGCTTCATTGAAGCGTTAGAACCCTCGTTTAAAACCTACCAAGAACAAGTGATTACTAATGCGCAAGCAATGGTAGAGGTCTTCCAAAAAGCAGGATTTAAAGTGGTATCCGGCGGAACAGATAACCATTTATTTACCGTTGATGTAAAAGCAAAAACCGGAATTAATGGAAAAGACGCAGAAAAGATTTTAGACAGTGTTCATATTACGGTGAACAAGAATACCGTACCGTTTGATCCCGAACCTCCATTTATTACCTCAGGGATTCGAATTGGAACCCCAGCCACCACTACACGAGGGTTTGGTGTCAACGAAAGTCAACAAGTTGCCACATTGATCATTAAGGCATTAGAGCAAGCAAAAGATGTCGATGCGCTTCGTGATGTTCGAGAAGCGGTTGCTGAATTGACGAATAAGTTTCCCCTCCCCGCGTAAACGTGGGGATTTTTCTTTGTGAAAACGCTCACGCTGCAGTGCAAATAATGGTATTTCCTTGTTATAATGACTAAGTAGCAATCTATTCTAAAGAAAGGTGTATTTCGATATGAAGAAAACCAGGACCATTGATGCACATGATGTTCCTTATTCGCTTCCGATGATTCCGATCGATGCACCCGAAGTGGTTTATATTACACTTGGTGAATTACGTACGAAATCATACACCCTCAGTGTTCAAGAAGGAGACCAAGTCTATATTGGGACCCAACTAGGAATGCTTGATGGTGGTTATTTTGTCCAACCGGTTTTTTCTACTGTTTCCGGTACGGTTGGTAAGATCGTCAAAAAGTTCATCTACTCGGGTAAGGTCGCAGAAGTCTTAGAAATCCATAATGATTTCAAAGACACATTTGACCCGCGAAAAACGGATTTATCTGAAGCGCAAATCAGTGCATTAACTCGTGAAGAAATCATTGAGTTAGCTAAAAACAACGCTGTCAAAGGATTAGGGGGAGCGGGATTTCCTACCTATATCAAGTTGCAAACAAACGATCCCATTGAAACACTCGTTATTAACGGCGTCGAGTGTGAGCCCTTTTTATCCAGTGACGCACGTGCCATTTTGGAAGAAACGGTTGATATCTTTAAAGGAATTGAACTTGGACTAAAAGCTTCCGGAGCCAAAAAAGCGATTTTTGGGATTAAGAAAAAGCATAAAGAGCTCGTTGCTAAACTTGAAAAAGTCAAAAAAGAACAGTTTCCTAATTTACCGTTAACCATTCATCAAACAGACAATATTTATCCACAAGGGTGGGAGAATGCGTTGCTCCGCTCTGCATTAGGATTGAAGATTCCGCCGCGAACGTTATTAAGTAAATATGGGGTTGTGGTCTTAAACGCAACAACAACCTATGCGTTATATCAAGCAGTTCGCTATAACTTACCAATTTATGAACGTTACTTTACGATGGCTGGGGATGCCTTTACGAATCCCGGTATGTTAAAGGTTCGTGTTGGTGAAATTGTTCCACGATTGATTAAAGCGGTTGGTGGATTCAACACCGATGAAGACCGTATTTTAATCATGGGGGGACCAATGATGGGAGCAAATCTTCTATTAGAAGATGGTGTTGTTTCCATGACGGTTGGTTCCTTGGTGGGATTAGTCAATCATGAATGGATCGAAGAACCATGTATCCGTTGTTCTGCGTGTGTGTATAGTTGTCCTGTTGATCTTCAACCGGTCAATATTATGAACGCAACCAAGAATAAAGATCACGATGCTGTGGCTGCATTAAATGTAGACAAGTGTATCGAATGTGGCCTTTGTGCATATGTATGTCCATCTAAAATTCAAGTGACGGACTATATGCGTAAAGGCAAGAAATTGTTATAGGAGACGCGAATGCAAAATACTGCAAAAGTGGCTGATCAAACGCCACGCAAACCAAAACTTATTCGTGCCGCGGCTCCCTATCTTCGTGATTCAAAATCCAGCTTACGCCGAATTATGTATGATGTGATCTTGGCGTTACTTCCTGTTGTTGCCTTCTCGTTTTACCGATTAGGTTGGCTATCAGTTAGTTACGTCGTGGTCTCCCTGATTTCTATTGTTGGGACCGAATTCTTATATTATTATCTGCAAAAGAAACGATTTACCTTAGATAACGGAACCGCAGTTATTAGTGCGTTGATTTATGCGATGATTATTCCCGAAGTCACTCCATTATGGGTGGTTTTCGTTGGGGGTGTTGTCGGGGTCTTTGTGGCAAAACTTGCCTTTGGTGGACTTGGCGCTAATATCTTTAACATTGCCGGCTTTGCCCGTGTCTTTGTAGGGTTAAGTTTCGGTGGTTGGTTAGGATATGAAAAATATACAGATGCCTTAAGTGGAGCAACCGTGCTTGGGGTCTTAAACCAAAACTTAAATATTGATGCAGTGGCCAATGTAGATTTGTGGACCATGTTTAGTGGACTAAATATGCCAGGGTCCGTTGGAGAAACCAGTGCGTTGCTAATCTTACTTGGCGGGTTATATATGCTTGTTCGCCGAAGCTTTGATTGGCGAATTCCGTTAACCTATATCGCAACGTTTGCCTTTATGGCCTTAGTCGCTGCGTTAGCAGGTGGGGCAGATTTAATGTATGTTCCGATTCAAGTGTTTAGTGGTGGGATGTTATTTGGCGCTATTTATATGGCAACTGACCCTGTTAGTGCACCAACCACGATGCCAGGAAAAGTCTATTACGCCTTTGGGATTGGATCGCTTAACTTCTTAATTCGTTTATTTGGAGCTCTTCCGGAAGGAACCGTATTCTCCATTCTCATCATGAACATGTTTGTTCCGATGCTTGATTATTACCGCTGGGCAACGCCGAAATTTAGTGTTCGTAGTCTAATCATCTTTGGTATCGTGATTGCTGCTGTGGCAGGACTTATCGCAGTGGGGGTATCCGGATGAAAGAAAAAATCATTACGGGAATTACCTTGTTCTTAATCGCTTCGATTAGTGGATTCTTATTAGAACAAGTTAACGGTCTAACCCAACCGGTGATTATTGAAGCACGAGAAGAACGAATTTTAAATGCTTATGGAGAACTCTTCCCTGCAATCGATACCTTTGAGGTGACCGAGCTTGAACACGAAGTTCTTCGCTCTCGCGTTGATGTATTAGATAGTTCTGGTAACTTACTTGGATTCATTTATGAAGCGGGTAAAGTGAATGATCACGGCTCGATTGGATTATTGATTGGAATCGGAGTTGACGGAGTCGTTGTTGACTATGTTGAACTAGAGTTTAATCAAACCCCAGGAATCAGTGCTCCTGCCCGTAAAGGGAATTACGGATTTACCTATATTAATCAACCGATTGAACGTGATTATAGTGATATAGATGTCAAAATTGGTGCCACGAAATCTGCGACAACCTTACTCGAACTCTTCAGTGCAGTGAGTGAGTACCATGGAGGTTCATTATGAACAACAGTATGGAATTATTAACTCGAGGTCTGGTCAAAGAAAACCCAGTCTTCGTCATGCTACTTGGAACGTGTCCTGCCTTAGCTGTAACCGCACGAGTGGAAACGGCCTTAGGAATGGGGATGCTCGTTATCTTGGTTCTCGCGTTATCCAATCTTTTTGTTTCATTAGTAAAAGGAGTGGTCCCTGACCAAATTCGTGTTCCAAGTTATATCGTGATCATCGCTGCCTTCGTGACCATGATTTCAATGTTAACCGAAGCGTATGCGTATGATTTGTTTGTTAGCTTAGGCGTCTTCTTACCGCTTATCGTGGTTAACTGTATTATCTTAGGTCGAGCGGAAAGCTTTGCCTCTAAAAACACTCCAATTTCTTCTGTGTTAGATGGTATCGGAATGGGGTTAGGTTTTACCTTAGCGTTAGTCATCATTAGTAGTATTCGTGAACTTCTATCGTCTGGAACGATTGTCTTCGGAGAGTATTTACCGTTCTTTCCAAGTCAAGGAGATTTGACGAATCTAATTGCAGGAATTAATATCTCTGACTACGGGATTGCGGTCTTAGGACTTCCTGCTGGTGCCTTTATGACCGTTGGATTTATCTTGGCGATTCGTCAAGGAATGCAAGCTCGTAAGGAAGGAGCAAGCGCATGAGTCCTGCTGTATTTTTTACCGCACTCGTTAGTGCGATGTTCATTAATAACATCATCTTAATTCGCTTCCTCGGAATTTGTTCCTTCTTAGGGGTATCGAAAAAGATTGAAGCAGCGGCCGGAATGGCAGCGGCAGTTATCTTCGTAATGTTACTGGCGAATGCGATTACCTATTTCATTTTCTACGGACTCTTAGTTCCGCTAGAACTTGAATATCTTCGTACCTTAGCCTTCATCTTAGTAATTGCAGCGATTGTTCAGTTTGTTGAGATGTTCTTGAAGAAATTCTCAGCGCCACTGTATAAGTCACTCGGAATTTATTTACCGTTAATTACGACGAACTGTGCGATTCTAGGGATTGCAGAAGGAAGTATCATTAGTAACTTCTTTGGGGACTTCGGTTTCTGGGGAGGATTTGCTATGAGTATGACAACTGCTCTCGGAACGGCCTTAGGATATTCATTAATTATCTTTGCGTTCAGTGCGATTCGAGTTCGTTTGGATTCGATGGATGTACCTCCAGCATTTAAAGGGGTACCAGTATCCTTACTAATCGCAGCAATCATGTCGATGGCGTTCTTAGGCCTACAAGGGTTGGTGTAATATGGCGTCGTTTGCGGTGATGGGAGGACTAGGGCTGTTATTAGGACTGCTCTTAGCGTTTGCCTCCGAACTTCTATATGTTGAGATGGATACTCGTTATGACACCATCATGGAACTCTTGCCGCAAGTAAACTGCGGAGCATGTGGATTTCCAGGATGTTCTGGGTTTACCAACGGAATTCTAGAAGGAAAAGTGAATACACTTGGCCTTTGTAAACCAGGATCTAAAGGGGAAGGTCTTGTCGATCTTCGTGAATACTTAAAAAACACCCCGGGTCCCGATGGCAATGTCATTGATTTACCAGTGAAATAAAACAAGGAGGCTTTTCGCCTCCTTTTATCTTGTAAAGAACCAGTAACACTACTATAATAATCATATTAATTTAAAGGAGAAAGGTATGACCAAGAAAGAGATTTTGAAACAAGCAGAAGAATTTAATGTTCATTATATTCGCCTCATGTTTACGGACATTGATGGCATTTTAAAGAACGTTGAAATTCCACGCAGTGGCCTCGAGGATGCCCTCGATGGGGAGGTGATGTTTGACGGTTCGAGTATTCAAGGATTTGTGAGAATACAAGAAGCCGACATGTACTTACAGCCCGACTTGGATACCTGGTTACTCCTAACCTATGAAGATACATCGTATGGAACGGTGGCTCGCTTGATTTGTGATGTATATACGATGGAGCGCAAACCGTTCGAAGAAGACCCACGATACATCTTGAAAAAGAACCTCAAGAAAATGGAATCGATGGGATTTTCGAAGTTTCATTTAGGGGTAGAACCCGAATTCTTCCTCTTTAAAACCGAAGGTGAAGATATTCTATTAGAACCTAGTGATGACGGTGGATATTTTGATCTTGCTCCAGTGGACCAATCGGAAGACTGCCGCCGTGATATCGTCCTAGAATTAGAAAATCTTGGCTTTATGATCGAAGCGGCTCACCATGAAGTGGCTGAAGGACAAAGTGAAATTAACTTCCGTTTCGCCAATGCGCTAGAAGCTGCTGATAACCTACAACAGTTTAAATTGGTGGTTAAAAATGTCGCACGTCGTCACGGCTTACATGCTACATTCATGGCAAAACCAGTCTTTGGGATTAACGGGTCTGGGATGCATACGAACTGTAGTTTAAGTGATAAAGATGGCAACAACGCTTTCTATGATGAAAAAGACCCAATGGGCCTTTCCAAAGTATGTCGTCAGTTTATTGGTGGAGTACTTGCTAACGCGGTTGGATTTACGGCGATCACGAACCCGACCGTAAACTCCTACAAACGAATTGTTCCAGGATATGAAGCACCTGTCTATTTATCATGGAGCGATGCGAACCGAAGTGCCTTGATTCGAATTCCAGCCAAACGCGGCAAAGCAACTCGAATTGAACTACGTAGTGTTGACCCAACCGCTAACCCGTACTTAGCGTTTAGCGCTGTATTGGCATCGGGACTATCAGGAATCGAACAAGGAATTACACCCCCTGAACCGATGTATGCCAACCTCTATGCGATGAGCAAAGAAGAACGTGAAGCTAAAGGCATCGATACATTGCCGGAAAACTTAAAAGAAGCACTATACGCACTCAAGAAAAACAAACTCATGAGTGAAGCGATTGGAACACCGCTCTTAAGTAAATATATGGAACTCAAATACCAAGAGTGGGATGAGTATCGTACTCAAGTCACTGAATGGGAACTCGACAAGTATCTTCGAAAATTCTAAAAAAAACAGGACGTCATGTCCTGTTTTTTATACCCATTCTTGACTCCATTCAGCAATGGAATCAAAGATTTTTTTCATTGATTGACCTTTGGGGGATAGTGAATACTCGATACGAACTGGAATTTCGGGATACACCTCACGGCGAATAAATCCTTCTTCCTCGAGTTCCTTAAGGCGTTCAGCTAGAACTTTGCCACTTAATTCGATAGAATGTTCCAACTCATTGAACCGCTTTGGACCCGTAAGAAGCTCGTGCAAAATCAGGGAAACCCAACGTTTACCTAAGACCTGAGAAGCGTATTCAAATTTTGGACATATTGTTTTAGACATGCTTCATTATAAATCGTAACGAAGGTAAATCATAGTACTTTACAAAATTTACTTTCTTTATTATAATTAATTACTAAAAGTAACTTAATAGGAGAGATTATGTCAGAATTAAAATTTGCTATTATTACGGGGTCAACCAGAGAGGGTCGTGTGTCCCCACAAGTATCAAGTTGGGTGCAAGAACAAGCATCTGCATTTAATACCCATCAATACGATGTATTAGATGTTAAATCATATGGATTACCACTACTTGGGGAATCCGCTGATACAAAACCGTTGGAGCGATGGAATGAAGATTTAGCCAAGTATGATGGGTTTATATTTGTTACCGGAGAATATAACCACTCCATTCCTGCATCATTGAAAAATGCTTTAGACAGCGCTAAAGATGTTTGGAATAATAAGCCTGCTGGAATCGTAAGTTATGGATCGTTAGGAGGCGCAAGAGCCGCTGAACATTTGAGAACGATTCTTGGAGAGTTACAAATGGCAGATGTTCGAGGTCATGTTGCGCTAAGCATGTTTACAGATTTTGAAAACTGGTCTGTATTTAAACCTCAAGGAATGCATAAGGCAAACATGGAACAACAACTAACCCAGCTTGATGCTTGGGGACGAGCATTAAAAACAATTCGATAAAAAAAGTCTCTGACAAGAGACTTTTATTCTGGTTTGGGTCCGTAGGATTGATAAAACGTTGTTTTAATCGGTCCATTAAACAGGACTCTTTTTTTATGGATCGTTCGTGGAATTAATGTTTCGAGACTTGGATGAGGGGTTAAGACGTATACACTTGCAGTGTATGTTTTTGCAATCTTTTCACCCCATCTTTTTACAATATCATTGGCCTGTTTTTGCGTATTGAGACGTTCGCCGTAAGGCGGATTGGTGATTATAACAGGATAATTGTTTTCGGGGATAGTTGTTGTTGCATCTTCCACATTGAATTCAATGACATCAAAGACCCGGGCTCTTGTTGCATTGCGAATCGCAACAGCAATCACATTAGCATCTTTATCCGAGGCATAAATATGTTTTTTTGCTGGAGTAATTGCAAGAAGGGCTTCCTGCTTTACCGCATCAAAGTGCTCTTTCAATCCTGGCCATTTATCGGAGGCAAACTCGCGGTATAGTCCTGGTGCTTGGTTTTTTGCAATCATCGCTGCTTCAATTGCGATGGTCCCTGAACCACAAAAAGGATCAAGAAGTGGTCGGTCCTTACTGTAGTAACTTAGCTGAACCATAGCTGCTGCTAAGGTTTCTTTGAGGGGGGCTTCGCCTTGGTCCAAACGGTACCCGCGTTTATGAAGTCCACGCCCCGAGGTGTCGATAAGTATGCGAGCAATGTCTCTTGTTATATGTACTGCGATTGGATAGGTAACGCCAGTCTCAGGACATGTGTCATAAAAACGCTGCATCGCATCAACAATGGCTTTTTTTGTAATTGCTTGGCAATCCGAAACAGAAAAAAGAGTTGATTTTACACTCTTACCCGTAACAGGAAATGCTGCATCCTTGGGTAAGATTGTCGACCAACTTATTTGGGAAACGTGATCATAAAGTTCATCAAATGTCGTGGCTTTAAATTCGTCAATGAGCCACCAAACTCGTTCTGCACTTCGTAGATGGACATTGAGTTCAGCAATACTTCGCTCATTTCCTTCCGTGACAATACCCCCGTCTCGACCTTCCAAGATGGGGTACCCTAAGTTAATGAGTTCTCGTTTTACAACGGCTTCAATTCCGAAGCTGGTGGTGCAATATAGTTTCATTCCTTAATAGTACGTTTTTTTATCCCAATTGAGACTAAGATTCGTTCTAAAAGACTAAATCCTGTGAGTGAACTAATCACCATCGACATCCCTAAGAAGGCTGTTAATACAAGGAATCGTTGGTCAATCACAAAACTTAAAATGATGCTTGCTAAGATAAAGGTTCCGCCGAAAAACTGAGTAATGGATCCTTTTGAATTTATAATAAACATGGTTGCTCCTTGGGTTATCCCACAAGATACTATCACATTTATCGTTACGACAACAAGCAAGATTACTAGGTATAATGAACTATGGTTATTATTTACTCCCCGACAAAAACGATGCAGTTCAAAAACATCCTTCAAAGCGATGTTTTTCCATCGTCTGACTATCTACCTTTATTAAAGGAGTTACAGGGATTATCGATAAAACAAATCGAAAAAAGATACGGAGTTAGTAAAACCATCGCGCAATCGGTTTATGAGATGTTTGGATCCTTTGATCATGCACCTCAAAACATGGCAATTGCCGCATACACAGGATTAGCATATCAAGCACTAACTCCTTTTGCGTATTCACCAAAAGAATTAGATTATGCAGAAAAACACGTACGAATATTAGATGCGTTTTATGGTGTTGTAACGCCTAAAACAATGGTTAAACCATATCGTTTAGACTTTTCTACCAAACTTAAAAAGAACCTGTATAAATTCTGGAATATCCAACTCGATGAACCAATTTTAAATCTCGCATCCAATGAATTTTCCGCCATGATTCATCAGCCGATGACAACGGTTCTGTTTTTAGAAGAGGATAAAGGCAAGCTCATTAATAAGGCGACCTATGCAAAAATGGCCCGAGGAAAGATGCTTCATTACTTAATAAAAAACCATGTTATATCAATTGATGATGTAACGAAATTTAGTGAAGATGGGTATACGTTTAACCAGAAAGAAAGTGACGATCAAACACTTGTTTTTAGCCGAAAGAAAACCCCATAAGGGGTTATTCTTCGAAGATATAAACGTTAACTTGACCGTTACCCTTATAGGCACATCCATCGATAAAGACTTTATCATCGATGTAGACGGGACTGCGGTCGTAATCACCGGATTCAAGACGGCCTTGTTCAATGAGTGTTCGCCTGATGGAATCCACACAAGTATGGCCAACAACAATGGTTTTTCCTAAGTGAGATGTATCCTTGTTGATAAAATCTCGGTCCCATGTGAGTTGGTTTAACGTGGAAGCTTCTTTCCAATCAACGGTTGGATCAGGGTTTAAGCCCGCATGAACAATGATATGGGTTTTGGTTTCATAATAGTCGAGTAATGAATACATATGTTTATAAAGCGGAGGATTCAAGGCGATGATTTTATCGACTAGCATCTCTCTTTTTTTTGCCCAGACCATATCAATGTCGTTATTCGGAATATCTGAAAACGATGCTAAGGTTGCTCGTAATCCATTTTCGTTGTAGTTAAATTCGACGGATGGACTTCCGGCATCTTCATAAAATTCAATCAGCATCGTATCGTGATTTCCACGTATATGAACAACGTTAGGAATCGCGCTCAAATAGGCAAACACTTCTTTGGAATAAAGGCCACGATCAAACATGTCTCCGTTGCAAATCAGCAGGTGTTGATCATTGCCTGATTCAAAACCAGAGTTCTGCATGGCAGTCGTTAATGCTTCAATGTTTCCGTGAACATCTGAGATTACAAAATATTTCATCATTTTCACCATCCATATTGTACTAAAAATAAATTCAAGTGACATCGATGATACCTTAAAAATTCCTTGCAACCACAATGTCTTATGCTATAATCAATGAGCACGAAAAAACTTACTATGGGACTACCCCATGGCAGAAGGAGAGCACAATGAAAGCCGGAATTCATCCAACATATCAAAAGGCAACCATTGTCTGCGCGCAGTGTGGTAACGAATTTGAGGCAGGAAGTGTCTTAGATTCAATCAAAGTCGATACGTGTTCAAATTGTCACCCGTTCTATACCGGGAAACAAAACGTGGTTCAGGCCGATGGCCGAGTTGACCGCTTCATGAAACGTGTTGAAACTGCCCAAGACAAAGCCAAAGAGATTGAAAAGATCGAAGCAGAACGCGTGAAACGTCAAGCAGAACGCGAAGCCTTAGAAGCAAGCGAAGAATAAAAACCACCTCGGTGGTTTTTTATTTCTTTTTCCCCACCACCTAGGTACAATTAACAACAGGAGGCGCTGCATGTACATTACCGCTAAAGACGGATGGATTGAAGTCATCTGTGGAAGTATGTTCGCCGGGAAAACCGAAGAACTGATTCGTCGAATTAAACGTATTGACTATGCAAAACGCGAAGTTTTGGTCTTTCGACCAAAGATTGATAATCGCTACAGTGACAATGAAGTGGTATCACATTCCAATTATCGTCATACCGCGATTACGATTCAAAATGCCTCCGAAATTACGAACCATATTAAAGATACGACATATGCCGTTGCGGTCGATGAAGCTCAGTTCTTTGATAATGAACTCGTTCGTGTTAGTGAAGAATTAGCAAACGCTGGAAAACGTGTGATCTTAGCCGGACTGGATAAAGATTTTCGCGGTGAAGTCTTTGGGATTATGGGAGACTTGTTAGTGCGTGCCGAATTTGTCGATAAACTCTCCGCAATATGTACGGTATGTGGAAATCCCGCTACTCGAACCCAGCGATTAATTGGTGGACAACCAGCGCATTATAATGACCCAATTGTCTTAGTAGGAGCGGCTGAAGCGTATGAACCACGCTGCCGACATTGTCATGAAGTCCGCCGATAGCTATATGCGCGAGGCGCTTGAAGAAGCGAAACTCGCCTATCAAGAAAATGAAGTTCCCATTGGCGCTGTCTTAGTCTGTAATGGCGAAATTGTTGCGCGTAATCATAACCGCAAAGAAGCGACCAATGATGCAACGTCCCATGCAGAGTTACTATGCATTCAAGAAGCCAGTCAAAAATTAGGGTCATGGCACTTAGGTGATTGTGTCCTATATACAACCGTCGAACCTTGTGCGATGTGCTCAGGAGCAATTATAAATGCCCGAATTCCAACCGTAATTTATGCGGCACCAGGGATTAAGTTTGGCACTCATTTATCGGTGGTTAATATTCTAGACAGTAAGAAGTTTAATCATAATGTTAACGTTACAGGCGGTGTCTTAGAAGAAGAGAGCGCCAACTTATTAAAAGCATTTTTCCAAGAACGTAGGTAGTCTCTATTTGCGTGTCTGCATTCGACAATATGTAGTGAACCGGGTCAGGTCAGGAATGAAGCAGCTCTAAGCTAGATCTTGTGTGGGTGCAGACACCCAAGTAGAGACATAAAAAAACAGGAATTAATCTTTCCTGTTTTTCTTTGCTCTAAACCAGACACTGACACCGTTGTTTACATTCTCGATGCCGTAATTGAATCGATGTGCTTTTAAGGTCTCTGCCACAATGTATAAACCAAGACCCGTTCCTTTCGCTTTGGTGTTTTTGGTTCGAGATGGATCGATTCGAAAGAACGGTTCCCAAATATGGGCGAGTTGGTCTTCAGGTATTGTAACCCCGTAGTTCGTGACGCGAAACTCTAACAAGTCTTTAATCGATGAAATATCAATCTTAATCTTATTTCCATTAGGTGTGTATTTAATGGCGTTCGTTAATATGTTGGAAATGACCATTCCCATAAATTTGGGATTGGCGTTAATGCTTGTGTTTCGATCTGCATTAAATTCTACGTCATGTTTATAACGAGTGATGAGGTTATCAACATTTTCTAGTTGGCGTTCGGTGATGGTTTTTAGATTAATCTTTTCTAAGTCGACATCCATGCGAAGCTCATCCAGTTTGTACACATCAAGCAGGTCTTTAATCATCGAGTCTAGTGTTGTAATCTCAGCAAGTAACTTCTCGAGTTCTGCAGGTTGTTCCTCAGCAGAGAATATTCCATCAAGGATTCCTTGCGCAGTAATATTCATCACCATTAATGGAGTTTTTAATTCATGAGAAATGGCAGAGATAAACTTTTTACGAAGCTCGATTTGTTCGAGTTGATCTTCATATAATCGAGTGACTTCTTCATTACGAGCATTGAGTTTTTGTATTGTTTCTTTTAAGTTAACCGCAATGGTATTGATTGATTTTGATAGCGAAGAAACTTCCACGTTTTGTGATTCCTGCACCACCACATCGAAATTCAAGTTTGAGATTTCTTTGGCGGCAGAGTCAATCGTTGTGATCGGTGTGGATAGAAGTTTTGAAATCACAATACTCATCGCAACAGCTAAAACAATGATGACTAAATAGATGGTGAAGTTATAAGCACCTAGGATATTTGTAATGTCTTCTGGGCTTTCTGTAACAAAGATCGTAAGTAAGAATGTTTCTGCATTTATCTTATTTAAGTAGACAATGTTACGAGAAAAATCAGTGTCATTAATTAAACGAATCCCAACATTATCCAAGTTTGTGGTTTTGATTTGTTCGGAGGTTCGAATTCGAAAGAGCTCGGTAATCGCTGTTTGGTTTTGGCGGAAATATAAGTTTAGCGTTCGTGGTGCATTGATCGTTGTGACAACCCCATTCACTTCAATACAGTCATCACAAGGAATTTCATACTGAAGTTCATTATTTAAGGTTAATGAATAGATGTCATACGTATCGTCCAAGGAGTTACGGGGCTGAATGTCAGCTCGAACACGGTCCGACAAACGAAGTACTGTTGATGTTTCAGGTAAGACGATTGTATAAACCTCATAGGTTAACGTGTCAGTAATCTCAACAGAATAGTTTTCATATTGGTCTTCAATCGGAACAAAATCTTCATCCAAAATTAACGTGATGGCATTGTTGGTTGAAGTGAAGTTGTAAAGCGAAGAAAAGTAATTCCCAGAAGTATTTCCTCGAAGTTCAACAACGTAATTGGTGACGGTTTCGTTAAGGATGTTAAGTTGTTGGTTGAGATAGAATCCTTGGAAGACAAATTGATAAATAAGAAATTGAAGTAGAATAAGTAACAATACAAACGAGCTGATGAAAAGGAAAATCTGACTGGATAACGTCAGATTCTTAAGTCGATTCATGAGTGACCTCAAAACGATACCCTGATCCAAATACTGTGGAAATCATCTGGCTATAAGGAGATAAGAGTTTTCGTAGTTTTTTAATGTAGGTATCAACGATTCGGGTTTCAACGCCTGACTCTCCCCACACACTTTGTAGAATAAAGTCTCGGCTACAGACTTGACCTTGGTGATCCATAAAGAAACGCATTAAATCAAACTCTGTTTTTGATAGTTCAACAATTTTGCCATCGATCTTAAAGATCATGGTGGTTGGGTTTAACTCTAATGGACCCACGGTTAATGCAGCAGATGCATTCTTTTCTTTCGGAGCGGTTGTCTCAATACGGTTTAATAAGCTCTTGGTTTTAGCAACCAAAATTTTAGGGTTAAATGGCTTCGTAATATAATCATCAATGCGGTACTCATAGCCTTTTAATATGTTCTCTTCACTAGAAAGAGCCGTCATGATAATAATAGGAATATTTGAGGTTTCACGAATGGTTTCGGTCACCGTCCATCCATCAATGTTTGGCATCATAATATCCAAACAAATTAAATCAATGGCTTGGGAGTTAAATTGTTCAAGCGCTGAAAAACCGTCATTCGCAGTAATGACGTTGAATCCATCCGCCTCAAAATACTTTTTGACGACGTTCTGGATCGTAGGTTCGTCTTCAACAACAAGAATCGTCTTTGGTTCCACAATATACTCCTTGATTGCTTCTATTTTAACACAAGGAGCCTAACGGGGTTTGTGATAAAATGAAGCAGCCAAAAGGAAACTAAATGAAATACCAAGTGATCGTGATTGGCGGGGGTCATGCGGGAATTGAAGCTGCTCTTGCAAGTGCAAGAATGGGCGTTGAAACCGCAATGATTACCGGCAGTATAGAAAAAATAGGGTCGCTTCCGTGTAATCCTAGTATTGGTGGACCGGCCAAAGGAATTGTTGTCCGTGAAATCGATGCATTAGGGGGCGAAATGGCCCGTAATACGGATAAAGCCAATATCCAAATGCGAATGCTGAATATGTCCAAAGGACCAGCTGTTCGCGCTTTACGTGCGCAAGTCGACAAGGTGGAATACCCTAGAGCGATTCAAACCACGATGAAGAATCAAGACCATCTCGATTTGATCGAGGGTTTTGTTGATCGCTTGGTGGTTACCAATCAACAAGTTCAAGCGGTTGTGATGGAAGACGGTACAACTTACGAATGTGATGCTGTGGTCATGACCACGGGAACCTATATGCAATCCAAAGTCTTGGTTGGACTAGAATCGAAGTTATCGGGTCCTCAAGGGGAACGACCTAGTATGGGGTTGTCTGACAATCTTCGCTCCTTAGGATTTCGTACACGCCGCTTAAAAACCGGAACACCTCCACGTCTACACAAAGACTCCATTGATTATTCAAAGGGGGCCATCCAACCAGGTGACCCGGTATACCGTCAGTTTTCTCATGATGAGATTGCGCCGTTTGTAAGTGTCGAAAACCAAGCCAATTGCTGGCTCGTTCATACGACAGAAAAAACCCACGACATTATTAATGCAAATTTAGATAAATCGTCCATGTATTCCGGAACGATCGAAGGGGTTGGGCCTCGTTATTGCCCTTCCATTGAAGACAAGCTTGTCCGCTTTGCTGACAAACCACGACATCAAGTCTTTCTCGAACCCGAATCGTTATTTATGGATACGATTTATGTTCAAGGTATGAGTACCTCAATGCCCAATGATGTCCAAGAACAAATGATTCGAAGCATCCCAGGATTAGAGCATGCTCAATTTTTAAAATATGCCTATGCGATTGAATATGATGCTGTCGATCCGACGCAACTTTACCCAACCTTAGAAACAAAATTAGTCGATGGATTATATACCGCGGGCCAAGTCAATGGAACCAGTGGCTATGAAGAAGCTGCAGGCCAAGGAATCATTGCTGGAATCAATGCAGCCCTTAAGGTGAAAGGATTAGATCCCTTTACTTTAGGTCGAGAAGAAGCCTATATTGGGGTGATGATTGATGATCTCGTCACCAAAGGGGTCGATGATCCCTACCGTTTGCTTACATCTCGAAGTGAATACCGTTTACTGTTACGACACGATAACGCAGATTCTCGTTTAATGAAAAAAGGATATGAGCTAGGCCTAATTTCTCAAGAACGTTATGATGAGTTTGTCTCCAAACAAGCCTTTATTGACCAAGAAGTGGCAAGCTTAATGGCCAAACGAATTACCCCTTCTGCATCGACGAACTCGTATTTAACAGACGTTAATTCAGCACCGATCATTAATCCCATCAGTGGATATGATTTGCTGAAACGTCCCGAATTAAACTACTATCACGTTAAAGAACTTCTTGGGGAGCGAGTGACATGCTCATCCGAAGTTGCAGATCAAATTGAGATTGCGATTAAGTACCAAGGCTATATTGAAAAATCCATGGTGCAATCAGAACGCATGAAGAAGCTAGAACATTTAATGATTCCGGATTCGATTAACTACGATACGATCCATAACTTAGCCAACGAAGCAAAAGAGAAACTAAAAAAAATCACGCCAAAAACCATAGGTCAGGCAATGCGTATCTCGGGTATTAACCCCTCAGATATTTCGACGTTAATGGTGTATTTACGAGGTCGTGTATGAAACTACCACTTCATTTATTAGCCTTAACCGATGAACAAACTAGCAAGCTTGAAATGTTTGCGGACTTTTTGCTGGACTACAATAAACACACCAATCTAACTTCGATTACCGACCCCACCGAATTTGTGATTAAACATTTAGAGGATACCTTAGCTCTCGTAAAACAGTGTGACTGGACGAATAAAAAGGTGTTAGATGTAGGCTCGGGTGGCGGCTTTCCTGGAATCGTGTTGTTGATTATGCACCCCACGATTGATCTAACAATGATTGATTCAACCTTAAAAAAAGTAGAATTTTTACGCCAAGCATTACGTCATTTAGACCTACAAGCAACCGTGGTCCATGCGCGTGCCGAAGATTGGATTACTTCAAACCGCGAGGCGTTTGATATCGTGACAGCGCGTGCGGTTGCTCCTCTTCAGGTGCTCGTTGAATGGTGCGTTCCTTATGTTAAAGTAGGGGGAATGTTCGTTGCGATGAAATCTAGAGTCGAAGAAGAGTTAAAATCAGCATCCAACTGTATCGATAAAACAGGTGGTGTTGTTAGTGAAATGATTCCATATTCCCTTTCGATGGACATGGGAGAACGAGTTCTTGTGATTGTTAAAAAGATGAAAGAAACGCCTAAACTATATCCACGGCCAAACCGAATTATTCAACGCGAGGCAATGAACTAACATGGCAAAAACAATCGCCATCGTCAATCAAAAAGGCGGTGTGGGAAAAACCACAACGGCCATTAATCTAAGTGCTGCACTAGCTCAAAAAGACCGCCGCGTATTGTTGGTGGATTTGGACTCGCAGTCCAATGCAACAACCGGGGTTGGAATCAACCGCGGGTTTTTAGAGTTTAATGTTTATGACTGTCTGATTGAAAATGCACCTGTAGTTGATGCGATTGTGAGAACTGACATTGTTGGTCTGGATGTTCTACCTTCAACCATTGAGTTAGCCGGATTGGACTTAGCATTATCGCAAAAACCAGACCGAGAATTTGTCTTATACCAAGCACTACAAAGTATTAAAGATCGATATGATTATGTGATTATTGACTGCCCACCCAGCTTAGGATTAGTAACAATCAATGCACTAAGCGCATCTCAATCCGTATTGATTCCGGTCCAGTGTGAGTTCTATGCACTAGATGGACTTACTCAGTTGCTGAATACGGTCCGAATTGTTCAAAACCGACTTCGACCTAAAGCTCGCGATTTAAAAATAGAAGGCGTACTCCTAACAATGCTCGATAACCGAAACAATTTCGGGTATGAAATCGTTAGTGAAGTTAAAAAGTACTTTAAAGAAAAAGTGTTTAAAACAATTATTCCGCGGAACGTTCAACTACAAATTGCACCCTCTCATGGCAAAAGCATCTTGCAGTTTTCGCCAAATTCTAGAGGTGCGATGATGTACCGTGAACTCGCAGAGGAGGTCTTGCGACATGAAAAGTCGACTAGGTAAAGGACTGGATGAGTTATTTGCTGAGAACTATTTAGCTGAAATTGATGGAGAATCCACGATTGAAATTGATTTGTCCAACGTAATTCCCAACCCCTTTCAGCCACGACAGCACTTTGATCAGTTGCAGCTAAAGGAACTGGCTAATTCGTTAAAGACGCATGGATTAATCTCTCCTATTTTAGTCACTACTAAAAATGACCAATTTGTCTTAGTTGCAGGAGAGCGCCGCTTTCGTGCTGCTAAAATCGCAGGCTTTGTTACCATCCCTGCGATTATTCGTGACTACACCGATGAAGAGATGATGGAAATTGCGCTCTTAGAAAATATTCAGCGCGAAGACTTAACTTCAATTGAAATTGCGAAGACCTATGAAATGATGCTCAATCAACTGGGATTAACTCAGCAACAACTTGCCTTACGATTAGGAAAATCACGTTCGCAAATTACAAACATGGTTGGATTGTTGGGGCTTCCAAAAGGAGTTCAAGAGTTAATCAATCAAGGTAAGTTATCGATGGGCCATGCCCGCGCACTATCGAAACTGTCAGACCGTGACCACATTGAAAAACTAGCGAAACAAATTGTCAAAGAAGAACTAAGTGTTCGTGATGTTGAAGAACTCTTAAAAAACAAACAAAAGAAAAGTCCGATTACACGAACAAAGACGAGTCCTTATAAAAAACAAGAAGATCGTTTAAGTAAAAAACTCGGTGCAACCGTAGTAATTAAACCTAAACAAGTAACAATAAAAGTGAAAGATGAAAAGGAACTAACGGCACTCCTGGAGAAACTCGATGCATGAGGTTGAACTGGGTGACATTGTTGTTTTAAAGAAAGGGCATGCTTGCGGCGCAAACGAATGGAAAATTGTTCGCTTTGGGGCCGACTTAAAACTACAATGTATGAACTGTGGTCGCACGGTGATGATGCCGCGCATTGATGTTCGTAAGAAAGCACGTAAAGTCAGTAAACCGGAGGGAAATAGTGAAACAAATCCTGAATGAAATTATTGAATTTCGCAATGATAGAAATTGGCAAGCATCCGACACGCCTTCTAACATGGCAAAGTCGATTATCATTGAGGCTGCAGAATTGCTTGAGAATTATCAATGGAGTGATCAAGCCTCTGATTTTGAAAACGTAAAGGAAGAATTAGCGGATATCTTAATCTACTCCCTTGCTTTATGTCATGACTTAGGACTGGATCCGGAATCGATTATCCGAGAAAAACTCATCAAGAACGAAGTCAAATATCCTAAAATAAAATAGGTGCCCAAGGGCACCTTTATTTTGTATTCTTTGGTGAAGCAAATACATGCCACAATACCCCAGCCGGATCGAGTAAGTGGATTTGACGACCCCAGCCAAAATCGTCAGGACCTTTGAGTTTCACCATAGGATAATTAGGCTGAAGGTTCTCTACCTTCGTAACGAAATCGTCAAGAGACGCTACAAACATCACATACATGCTGTTTTCTGCCCAATCTTTGACGTAATAATCCTGAAGAATTATATCGTTATCTTCCAGCGATCCGTTTGCGGTTTTGCTGTCACCCTCTCTAGTTGCCTCAAAGACAAATCCTAGCGCTTTGTAAAAGGCGAGGGACGTTTCAAAATCAATACTTGGTATAAATGGAACAATCATTATAACCCCCTATCAGGAAAATACTCATAGACACGAAAAATTATAACACCAACTAATGCACCCGCCAAATGGGCGTCGTGAGCAATTCCTGGAAGCCAACCTAGCCATAAGGACAAGATCGAAACGACCGTCAATAAAGATAAGAATTGCCAATTTTGTAAACGCAAGAATAGTTCGGGTCGACCAGGATAGCGTAAGCCAAAATAATAAATGATCGCAAATCCACCAGCACTAATACCAACGGCTGGGCCATCATTTAGTAAGGCAAATAATACACCGCCCGCAATGATGCCTAGGGTGATTAAGAAAAAGTAGCGCACACTTCCAAGAAGGTCTTCCATGTATCGTCCAATGAATAACACCACTGTCATATTTAAAAAGATATGATACAGCTCGATATGAACCAATCCATACGTAAAGACCATCCAGAAGTCTTGAGGCCAAAACGCTGGAAAAAGAACCAGCGGAACAATCCAACTGATGTTGATTTGAGCTAATAAGAAGACAATGGCGGACCCTGCGACATAAAAGGTTGTGACAGGGTATCGTTTCAGTGTTTGTACATTCACGTGAATATTGTATCAAAAGCGCTGTGTTATAATCTTCGCATAGGATAAAACCATGCCAAATAAAGAAAAACCAAGTTTGTGGGAACGACTTTTTCAAGTTGATCCAACCAAAATAGACTACCGAAGCCTTAACGTGTGGATACGCATTATTGGTGCGTTACTTGCGTTAACTCTCGTTATTTTTATTACCCAAACAATAACGGACACTCTGTTTCGTCCTTTACTCAACGTCATTAGTTTATTATCCCCCTTTATTTTTGGGGTTGTTTTTAGTTGGTTATTAACGCCAGTTGTTACAAAACTTGTTGATAACGGATGGTCCAGAACGCTTGCGAGTACGCTCGTTACGTTTGGTGCGGTTGCGTTCTTACTCGCCTTATTTGGTGGTCTGTTTTACGTCACAGCAACTTCATTTGTAAACTTCTTTACAGGTGGCTATGAAATTAGTCATTTTCTAGATACTGGCGATAGTTTAATTGACTATATTAATCAAAACTTTAATAACGAAGACGTCACCACTGGTTTACTTCGACTCGTCATTCAAGTGGGAGAATTCTTTAATGTGATTGCCTCTAGAGGCGGACAATACGAGATTATTGTTGATACTACGGGTCAACTCCCTAGTTTTTTAGGTAATGTGGGTGGATATGCGGGGCAAGTTTTAATCACGATTATCGTGGTTGCCTTCTTACTTCCTAACTTTGGTCGCTTTCATTTTCGTTTACGTCGATTTGCTCCAAAACGATACGCAACACAGTGGGCAAATTTTATTGATATTGTTGCATCTTCATTCAGTCAATACATGCGTGGAGCGTTACTCATTGCACTAATTGTTGGTTCTACCGTAATGCTTGGGACCTTGTTGATCTCCTTGTTGACATCTACCGTCCTATTCTTCGAGGGAACCAGTTCGATTCTGAATTACCAAGCAAATGGAATCTTTGTGATTGTTGTTATCTTTGTCTTTGGGGTGGTTGTTATGGCAACCAACTTGATTCCCTATGTTGGTCCGTTTATTGGAGGGATACCCGTAATTGTGATTGTTGCGTTAAATGACACCACACCAAACTACTGGGTAACAATTGCTGTAACAGGTGTGATTGTATTTGTTCAATCGTTAGAATCCTTGTTCTTACAACCCTATGTGATGGGAAAACAAACCAAACTTCACCCTGTTACCATCTTATTAGGACTAGCTGTGTTTGGAGCGATGTTTGGGGTCATTGGACTCCTTATCAGTACACCAATAATTTCAATTGGCCGAAGCGTTATTCGATACTGGCAAGACGGTAAAGTCACCACGTAATTTTTATTGCGACAGGCTTGATAGTACGTTATACTATATGAGCGCTAATTTTGGAGAGGTAGCGAAGTGGCTAAACGCAGCTGACTGTAACTCAGCTCCCTCAGGGTTCGGCGGTTCGAATCCGTCCCTCTCCACCATAGGGCTATGGCCAAGTGGTTAAGGCATCGGACTTTGACTCCGACATCCCTGGTTCGAATCCAGGTAGCCCTGCCATAGAAATTTAACACCACATTATGTGGTGTTTTTTTGTTGCTACATAAAGGTTTTTAAAATTATATTTGGCTTCACGATAACGTTTTACTAAAACGATGTAGTAAAACGCTTCCAATTGTTAAATTCATATTGTAGAATAATGGTACTTAATCCAATTATAGGTAGCTGAATGAAACATTATGAGTCCTCTCTTGCGACTGGATTTATGCGCTTGCAAGAGGATCAAAACGGGCCGCAAAGCCCTTATACAATTGAGATTAATGCAAACAAACGCTTTCAATCCGTGATCGGATTTGGAGGTGCTTTTACTGAAGCAGCGGCATATAACTTTTCAAAGTTATCTAGTGAGCAACAATCAAAGATTTTATCTTTATATTTTGATCCGGTAGAAGGCTTACGATATTCGTTGGGTCGAATTGCGATGAACAGTTGTGATTTTGCCTTAGGTAACTACACGTATATCGATGATTTTGATACCACTCTGTCTTCGTTTGATATTTCAAGAGAAAAAGAGTGGGTTATTCCGATGATTCAAGAAGCTCAACGAACCGCAAAACAACCTATTTCTATCTGTGTATCGCCATGGAGTCCGCCGGCATGGATGAAGACCAACAATCAAATGAATCATGGTGGACAACTCAAAGAAGAATACTATCCATTATGGGCGAAATACTTTGCTAGGTTTATTCATGAGATGCGACAAGAAGAGATTCATATTACGGCAGTAACCGCTCAAAATGAGCCAGCTGCTGTTCAGGTATGGGATTCTTGTATCTACTCTGCGGAAGAGGAAGGTCGATTTGTCCTTGATCACCTCGGTCCAACGCTTCATGAAGAAGGGTTGGCAGATATTGATATCTATATCTGGGACCATAACCGCGATGTCATTGTTGAGCGGGTTCAACCTATTTTAGAAGACCCAAGAGCAAGCAAGTATGTTCATGGTGTTGCCCTTCACTGGTATGTCAGTGAGGAATTTGAAAACTTATCAAAAGTAAAAGAATTGTTCCCCGATACACACCTACTCTTCACCGAAGGTTGTATAGAAGGGGGAACAAAACTTGGCGCCTTCACAAGTGGCGAACGTTATATGCGAAACCTGATTGGAGACTTCTCCAACGGATTAGAAGGATACATTGATTGGAACTTGCTTCTTGATCTACAAGGAGGACCCAATCATGTGGGTAATTTCTGTGATGCACCGATTCTATGTGACCCTGAGAACGATATCGTTCATGTAAACAGCTCATATTATGCAATTGGGCACTTCTCTAAATTTGTTGATGTCGGAGCAGTTCGAATCGCATCCGATTCAAACCATCCGTTTTTAAAACATGTATCGTTTCAAAATCCAACGGGTGAAATTGTCACCATTCTTCAAAATGAAACTGATCAAGCAACAACATTAACTATTTCAAATGCTGTCATTCAGCTTCAACCCCATAGTTATTCAACGATCATCATGGAGGCCGCGGATGTCTGATTATCAATTACAAGATAAGACGTTTACGATCAAAAACTATAATCAAAAAAGGCCGTTTGCCTCATTTCTACCAGGTATCGCCGGACCTCTTGGGATGCCGTTATGGGCATTTTATGTCAACCGTGCCCAAGGGATTTCAGGCTTTGGGGTTCGCGATAAAAATCAACCGATGATGCCGTTCACTCCTGCAAACAAAGCTTATGAGTCTGTTGCTGCATCAGGATTTCGAACCTTCATTAAGCACCAAGGTGAAGTGTATGAACCGTTTGCTGTAACGACTCCGTATCCGCACGAGATGTCAGTAAACCAATCTTCATTTTCAATATCAGAAACGAATACATCTATCGGTTTAACAACAAAAGTACTCTATTACGGACTTCCCCAAGAGTCGCTATCAGGGCTGGTTCGCACCACAACATTTACGAATACATCTACATCAGCATTAACACTTGAAATTTTAGATGGTATTGCCGAATTTCTTCCTGTTGGGATTCAAAATGATGTATTTAAATCGTTATCAAACATCATGTCGTCTTGGATCTCAGTGGAACGACTTGAACACCAACTTGGATTTTTCAAACTTCGCTCATCAACAAATGATTCCAGTGAAGTGAAACAAATGAACGAAGGCCATTTCTATTTGGCCGTTCATCAAGGGAAACGAATTACACCGATTGTAGACCCAGCGCTTGTGTTTGACTATGATACGTCAAAACAAGTACCTGTTTATTTTCAACAGCACGATACATCCTTTATCCAAGCGCAACCTCAAGTTACAACCAATACCATTCCAACATCTTTTATTCCAGTAACGATTACCCTGCAACCTGGAGAATCAACATCAATCTATGCAGTTGCTGGCTATGTGAGGGAATTTTCCGAACTACAGCGTCACCTAAGTTCTCTAAGTAGTGAAGCTTACTGGAAGTCCAAGGAACAAGAAGCTGCGGATGTCATATCAACATTAACGAAAGAAATTAAAACATCCTCTGCTCGACCGTTGTTTGATGCGTATGTCGAGCAAGCGTATTTAGATAACATTCTTCGGGGTGGATATCCTATTCAATTAGGAAAAAACACCTATCATATGTATTCTCGCCGACATGGAGATTTAGAGCGAGACTATAACTTCTTCACCATTGCCCCAGAGTATTACTCTCAAGGTAATGGGAATTTCCGAGATGTCTGTCAAAACCGTAGACTCGATGTTGCCTTTCATCCAGAAGTAAAACGTTCAAACATTTATCAGTTCTTAGATTTAATTCAGCTTGATGGATACAATCCACTGTCCATTAATGGAGCAACCTTCGTTTGTAATAACGTGGATGCAGTCGACAATGTTCTATCGAACTATAGCGTTGACTCCTCGTTAATCGTGGATACCCTAACGAAACCATTTACACCCGGTCAAGTGATGTACCAGTTACAATCCTTCCCATTTACATCGGGTGAGCAAGTAATGGAAGTATTTGAAGTGATAATGTCCAATGCTACGCTGCAAGCGAATGCACAGTTTGGAGAAGGGTATTGGACCGACCACTTCACCTACGTCTTAGATTTAATTGAAAACTACGTTGGTATTTATCCCGATGAGTTGGATGACTTTCTTTATCAGGATAAAAACTATCGATACTTTGAATCCCCCGTTACCGTAAAACCCCTTCATGAAAAAATAACTACTAACTCCGAAGGGAATGTTCGTCAATATCACGGATTACGACATCCTGATGAAACCAAGATCGAACAGCTTCATCTCAATCAATACGGGACAAATTGGGCTATGTATCAAGGTGAAGCATATCAAACAAACCTTTACGCCAAACTGCTTACCTTAGTCCTTACAAAACATTCCCTACTCGACCGGTTCGACTACGGAATTGAAATGGAAGCAGATAAGCCAGGTTGGAACGATGCAATGAATGGACTGCCGGGGTTAGTCGGCTCTGGCGTTTCTGAGACGATTGAACTCCTTAGAATCATTGAGTTTATGATTCAACACCATTCATCTAACTCGTTTGAAGTAGTAGCAGAAACAAATACCTTGCTTCAACAATTAAAATCATTACCCGGTTATGAAGACCGTTTGCAGGCTCGTGAAGGATACCGAGATGCCATTCGGTTTGGACCCCAAACAACACTTACTCAGGTGTCGACCGATGACGTTGTATCTTATCTACAGTCACTTCAAGCGACTCTACAAGAGCGGTTGGATAACCTCATCAAAGAGCACAACGGAATCATTCCAACCTTCTTATATGCAGATATTGATGAGTACGTGATTGATGAAAAGCAAAACGTTCAGACCAAAGGAGTTTCCTTACATGTCTTGCCGGCCTTCTTAGAAGCACCCGCCAGACTGTTGAAAACCAAAACGGATTTGAAGGTGTTGAAAACAATGCATCAAAAGGTTCGTCAATCCGAGTTGTTTGATTCCACCTTGCAGATGTATAAAACCAGTACATCCTTGGAAGAATCGACACATGAAATAGGACGCATCAAGGCCTTTACCCCAGGATGGTTAGAACGAGAAAGTAATTTCCTACATATGACCTATAAGTATTTGCTGGGGTTATTACAAGCTGGGTTATATGAAGAATATTATGAATCACTCGAAACAAACCTTGTATGCTTCATGGATCCAGCAGTATATGGCCGAAGTCCACTTGAAAACTCGAGCTTCATTGCTCCGACGAACAACCCAGATCCAAAAATTCATGGTCAAGGATTCTTTGCTCGGTTATCAGGGTCCACGGTGGAAGCACTCCATATGTGGTACATCATGATGACCGGAGGGGCTCCCTTCCAAATGAATCAAGGAGAATTAGAATTCTCCTTACAACCTAAACTTCACCATAGCTTCTTTAACGATAATGGCGAAGTCACATTCCGTTTATTCCATCGGATTGATGTAACAATCCGGAATAAAAATAAAGCATCAACCTATAATCAATGCGATATCAAACGCATTGAATTAGGGCATCAAGGGGAGAGAATTATAGTTGAAGGACCCATTCTACGAGGTCAACACGCAACCTTACTTCGCTCCGGATATTACGACACAATGATTATCGAAATCAACGAGTAAAAATAGGAGGATTATATGAAACGACTCGTTAGTCTATTCATCATGGCATTACTGACTGTTTCACTTGTAGCATGTGCTGCAACACCGGATACAGAAGCTCCATCCTTACGTGGTGTAAGTGATGTTACTGTATTTGTCGGTGGAAATTTTGATCCATTAGCAGGCGTCTCATCGCTAGATAATGCGGATGGCGTTCTTACGGATCAAATCGTTGTTAACGGAACCTACAACACAGAAGTGGCAGGAACCTACTTCCTTCGTTATGCGATTGAAGATTCTGCTGGAAACCGTACAGAAGCAACTCGTTATCTAAACGTAGTGATTGATCCTGCGTTATTAGGAGATGCAAAAGTTCCAAACGGAGACTTTGGTCTTGGTTGGACAGTATGGTCTGCAACCACAGGTGTTGAAGGTGGAAATGCAACCTACACCGTTGAAGGTGGAGAACTTGTGATTGATATTACAAGTGTTGCTGGTGGCCTTTGGGAACCTCGTCTAGAAAACATTGGTATCGAATTTGAACAAGGTAAAATCTATGAAGTTGAATTCGAAGCTCGTGCAGCTGCACCTCGTGCGATCAATGTTCAAATTGGGGAATTATTACCTGCAGCTCCTTGGTTTACAGACTTTAAACCAACAACTCCAGCTATCTTTGACTTATCAACCACGATGGAAACCTATATCTTTAGTTTCCAAATGGATTTAGAAACCAATCCACGTGGTGCGGTCTTATTTGAAATGGGTACAGTACCAGGAACTGTGGGAACCGATAACTTACTAACAACTGTCTACATGGATAACGTTGTGGTTCGTGAAGTAAGCTCATTAGTGGATACTGTTGCTCCTGTTATTACAGGTGCTACTGAGAAAAAAGTTGCGATTAATTCCGTCTTTGATCCACTTGAAGGTGTTACTGCAAGTGATAACGTCGATGGTGAATTAGCAGCGTCTGCTATCACCGTTACAGGATCGGTCAATACAGCTGTTCTTGGTGATTACGAATTAACATACACGGTTGTTGATGCCGCTGGAAATAGAAACACAGTGGTCCGTATGGTCAGCGTCATCGATGAAGTGAGCGTTGATTTATCGGCTCAACCAACATATGGTTGGAGAACCTTCTTAAATGATTGGGAAGGTACTGCGGGAACTCTAAGTGCTGCAAATGGCGAAATGACGCTTGAATTAACTGCAGCAAATGCTCTTGATGCAAACTGGAAAGTTCAAATCATTCAAGATGCCTTTGCCTTAGGCACTGGTGTTGATAATGAAGGATCCATTCAATTTGAAGCTGGTAAAACATACCGCGCAACCTTCAATGCGAAAGCAAGTGTTGCAGGTGGATTCTCATTAGCAATTGGACATGCGGGTAACGGATGGACTCCGTATCATGTGGAAGAGTTAACCGTAGGAACCGAATCTCAAGCTTATAGTGTTGAATTTACACTAGATGATGCAGCGGTTGATTACACCGTTCCTGCTCAATTCAAACTTGAAATGGGATTACTCTTTGCTGGTACAGAAGTACCTCAATCCTTCACGGTTTCAAGTGTTGTGATTGAAGTCTTAGAAGGCGAAGCGTTTGTTGCTACTGAGTTAATTGAAAACGGAACCTTCGGGGCTAGTTACGGATGGAGAACCTTCTTAAACAACTGGGAAGGAACTGCCGGAAGCATCAGTTCACGTGATGGAGAATTAACATTACTCTTAACAGGCATTAATGCTCTTGATGCAAACTGGAAAGTTCAAATCATTCAAGATGCGTTTGCCTTAGGTACAGGTGAAGACAACGTTGGCTCAATTCAATTTGAAGCAGGTAAAACATATCGTGCAACCTTCAATGCGAAAGCAAGTGTTGCTGGTGGCTTCTCATTAGCGATCGGTCATGCCGGTGGCGGATGGACTCCATACCATGTGGAAGAATTGACTGTGGGCACTGAGTCGCAAGCATACAGTGTTGAATTTACACTTGATGATGCAGCAGTTGATTATTCTGTCCCTGCGCAGTTTAAACTTGAAATGGGATTACTCTTTGCAGGATTAGAAGCACCTCAATCGTTCACCGTTTCTAATGTTGTGATTGAAGTGGAAGAAAACGGAGCGTTTGTAGCTACTGAATTAATTATTAACGGAGATTTCCGTTAAATTGGTTTACGGTGGTGGGGACCTAGTGTCCCTGCCACGTAATCATAAGGAGAACCAATGAAGAAAATAACATTACTATTGGTGGCTGCTTTGCTAACAGTGTCGCTTGTGGCCTGTGGTGCAGCAGAAGAACCAAGTACGCAACAGCGTAACATTGTCTTAACGTATGCCGATTGGGGCGACCAAGAACTAAACCAAATCTTAATTGATGCGTTTATGGAACAATACCCCAACATTACGGTTGAACTTCGCCAAGATATAACAGGAGCAGGAGCTGCCTTTACTGAAAACTTGTTAAATGCTCAATCTGCAAACGTATTACCTGACGTCTTTGCGATTGATAACGTGCCAACAGGATTATCAAATGGGATGTTATTAGATGTCACAGAATATTGGGACGCGGATGAAGAAACCGATTTGGTCTACCCAAACATCGCAGGGGCTGCAGTCTATAATGGTCGTCGCTTTGCGATTCCATCGTTTCAGTTTATTCGAGGCATCTATATCAACTTGACCTTACTCGACTTTTATAACATTCCTATTCCTGATAAAGACTGGAAGTATGATGAATTTGTCGATTTAGCGATTCAACTTCGTCAAGCAGGTCAAAATGACCTGGTTTACGGAATCGACCCATGGTTTGGTGACTTGGACTTTGATTCAATCTGGCCAACCCAAGACTTTGCGGATGTTGGATACAACACCTTTGATGGAGAACGTTTCAACTTCACATCGCAAGCATGGATTGATGCCTATAACGCAAAACTTGATTTATATGCACGTAACGTAGTTGCAGCGCATACCGAAGAAGAACTTGCGATTTTAGGTGACATCTGGCCATGGCTAGAAGGATATATTGGCTTTAAAATTGACGGTTCATGGAACCTTTGGATGATTGATCAAATGCGTGATGAATATGGTCTTGATGTTGGATTCTGGCCATACCCTGGTGGAGCCGCAGGACAATTCCCGCCAACCATCTTGGACTTCACCGTTGTTTCTTCTCAAACAGAGAATCCAGAAGAAGCGTATTTACTCGCAAAATGGATGACGTTTGGTCGTCAAGGATGGGCAACTCGTCTTGATGTGATGGAAGAACGTGGTGATATGTACTTAGACCGTTTCCCGGTTGCGGATTATCCAGAGATTTGGGAACGCGCGTCAGATTACCTCGATTATGTAGAAGGAGTTCGTGAGAGTGTTGAGCTCTTTGAATTCTCGAAACCAGATGTTGATAAATCTCTTCCTGGATATAAAGAATTCTGGGAGTGGGTTAACAACGATGATAACCAGTACTTCACTCGAATTTCGGAAGGACTCATTACCCCTGAAGTCTTTGCGGCTGAGTGGGAAGCAAAAATCAATGATTTAGTTGGGAACGCTCTTTCAGGAACGTAACCCAAGAACCATTCTTCGTCCGGTGGGCTTCCACCGGGCGAGATCAGAATGGGAGGAGAGATTGTGATTGGACGTTTTCAACGTAAACAAGTAGCAACATGGATAGGAATCGCACTTGGTGTGATTGCTATTTTTACTATGTTTCTACTTAATCAAAATCAATCTCAAGATCCTGTTATCAACAACAACGCGGTTGCTAATACTTCACTACCTAGGGATTCGTTTGCGATTCGCCGAGATCAACTTAGTGCAAGATATCCACAAGGGATTCGCCTTGTAGCTGAACCCAATCGCCGGGATATCGTATTGCTTTCAACGTCGAATGAGAATGTTGAATATACCATCGAAATTCTAGAAGAAGGATGGTACCAGATAGCACTCGAAGTCGAGGATCAAACTCCAACATTACTAACAAACCGAATCGCACTACAAATTAACGGTGAGTTTCCGTATTATGAAACGCGTTCGATATCATTACCGGCTCGATGGAATATGCCGCAAGCAGATTTTCCATTAGACCGATATGGTAATGAGGTCATGCCGATTGCGTTTAAAGAAGCTTCATTACAAGAAATCGTTCTTAAAGACTCAACGGCGCTGACGGCAGAACCGTTTCGCTTTTATTTCACACCAGGTCGACATACGTTCAATGTGAATGTTGTTCAAGGATCGTTATCACCACAGTCACTGATTGTTCAAAGCGTGCCTGCGGTTTTGTCCTATGAAGAGAGTATTAGAGATTTCCAAGAAGCTGACATTGCTGACTCAATTCTTATCATTCCGGCAGAAGATTTTACTGCCAAAAGTAATCCGTCAACACGACTCATTCCAATCAATAATCCACTTGCTACGAGCTATGACACTAGACAACTTCAATTAAGTGTTGTCGATGGTTATAGTTTTCGCCAAGGTGGAGATACGATTTACTACGATGTAACCGTGGAAGAAGCGGGCTGGTATAACCTTAGTATTGATTATCGTCAAAATTATTTGATGCAAATGCCTGTCTTTCGGGAAATTCGCATCAACGGTGAACTACCTTTTGCTCAGATGCAATGGGTGCCTTTCCATTACAGCAACAATTTTCAACTAGAAACATTAGGTGGTGATGACCCATACTGGTTCTATTTAGAAGCGGGAAGCAATGAGCTTTCCTTGCGTACTGTGCTAGAACCATATCGTAATAGTTATCACAAAATTGTTCGTGTAATGGACGAAATTACCGATTTTAGTCTAGAAATTAAACGTTTAACTGGAAACACCCAGGACCGTTTCCGTAACTGGAAATTAGAAGAATTTATTCCTGATGCGAGCACTCGCATTCAAGGTTGGATCGTTGATATTCAAGAGATGGAAGATGGCTTAGGTCAGTATTCGAATGTTGAAAACCCAGGGGAGTTAACCAACTTGGGAATCGCCCGTCGTCAACTTGAAACGCTCTTAGAAGATATTGATGACGTACCGAATCAACTCTTATTGCTTTCGGATGGAGATGCGTCTGCCGCACAACTTCTAGGAACTACCGCTCAAGTGCTCTTAGAAAATGGTCTTGATATTGAAGCGATCTATTTTTCGGGCAATGAATCACTCCCAAGAACCACTGCGTTTCCTTGGACCCTTGCATGGGAAGAGGTAAAACGATTTGTGTTCTCGTTTGGAGATCAAGCATACGGTGTCACGGAAGTTGATGAGGATACCTTAGAAATTTGGGTCAACTATCCCCGTCAATATATTGAGATACTTCAACAACAAATCGATCAAAGTTTTACCCCACAAACAGGCATTGAGGTTCAGTTATCGATCATGCCAGATGAAAATAAGCTCATTTTAGCCAACGCTGCGAATGCAGGACCTGATGTGGCGCTAGGCGTTAATCACTGGGTACCTTATGAATTTGCGATTCGTGGAGCATCCCTTGATTTACGTCAGTTTAATGGGTTTGAACAAACGGTAAATCAGTTTGCGCCCGGGGTCATGATTCCGTATGCATTTGAAGATGGAATCTTTGGTCTTCCTGCGACACAAAATTTCTGGGTGACCTTTTACCGCACTGACATTATTGATTCATTAGGTCTTCCAGTACCACAAACTTGGGATGAAGTGATTGAAATCTTACCTGAGCTTCAACGATTTGGGATGAATTATTATCATCCGATTTCGATGTTTGGAGGATTCAAACCGTTTGTTGCAACTATCCCGTTTATTTATCAATTTGATGGACAACTCTATACCGAAAATGGAATGCAGACATTGTTAAATAGCGATGAAAACATCCGCGGTGTTCAAATGATGACCGAGTTGTTTACAATTTATAACGTTCCCAAAGAAGTGCCAAACTTCTACAACCATTTTAGAACTGGTTTACTTCCGATTGGGATTAGTGATTTATCAAGTTACTTGCAGTTAACGATTGCTGCACCAGAGATTGCAGGCCAATGGCAAATTGCCCCTCACCCTGGGGTACTTCAACCTGATGGAACAATTACTCGTTACGCCGCAAGTGGAGCACAATCGATGATGATTTTATCGGATACCACGATGCCTGATGAAGCATGGGCTTTCATTGAATGGTTTATGGAGACGCAAAACCAAGTGGAGTTCGCGTACCGATTGCAAACAGCATATGGGACCGAGTTCTTATGGAATACGGCGAATTTAGAAGCCTTTCGTCAGCTGCCACTGCCCGCAGAACACATAGATGTGATCTTAGCGCAGTGGGAATATGCGATGGAAGCATCGCGTATCCCAGGGTATTACATGGTTGAACGTGAGCTCAGTAATGGGTGGAATAAGATTGTTTTTGATGATGAAAACCCACGGATTACGCTAGATAATGCTGTTCGAGTTGCGAACCGTGAGATTGTCTACCGCATGGAAGAGTTTGGATATGTGGAAGAAGGGAACGTCATTAGACCTTACCGCGTACCCACCATCTATAACATTAGTGAATGGTTAACGGAGCATGCCAATGATTAGACGAATGAACTCTCCGTTATGGTTCTTAGTACCATACGTGTTTTTATTTATTGTGTTTATTATCATCCCAGTTGTGTTAGCAATTGGTCTTTCGTTTACCTACTTTAATACGATTGAATTTCCTGAGTTTGTAGGACTTAGAAATTACATTGAGCTGTTAACTCGGGATGAAGTCTTCATGCAAAACGTCCTTCCAAACACGATTCGATTTTCATTTATCGTTGGGCCGGTTGGGTATTTAATGAGTTTCATTCTTGCGTGGATGCTGGCGCAAATCCCACATCGACCACGAACCTTGTTTGCGATTATCTTATATAGTCCTTCGATGACCGCAGGGATTGCGATGACGGTTGTTTGGACGGTTATGTTTTCCGGAAATGCGACGGGATACATCAATAGTATGTTGTTGTCGCTTGGCATCTCCCAAGAACCGGTTCAATTTTTAACGTCACCGGACTTCTTAATGAACATTATGATTTTAGTCTCGTTATGGGGAAGTATGGGGGTTGGTTTCTTAGCGATGCTTGCTGGGATTTTAAACATTGACCAATCATTATATGAAGCCGCCTATATGGACGGAATGAAGAACCGCTGGCAAGAAATCTTTTATATTACGATTCCTTCGATGAAACCACAAATGTTATTTGGTGCCGTTATGGCTGTAGTTGGGACATTCCAAGTTGGTGCGATTGGGGTGCAATTATCCGGGGCGAATCCGACCCCACAAAATGCAGGTCAATTGATTGTTAACCACATTGAAGACTTTGGTTTCATTCGATACTTAATGGGGTATGCTTCTGCGATTAGTGTCGTGCTACTCATTATGATTTACGTTATTAGTAAGGCAACGTTCCAAGTACTTGGAGAAAAGGAGTAATCACATGGCTCGATTTCAAGGGATGACGATTAATCCAAAACGATTTCATAAAGATCAAATTAAATTTTATGCCATATTAATTCCGATGGCGTTGTTTGTGGCGCTACCGATTTTGTTTATTGTCTCGCATGCGTTTAAGCCAACCAATGAACTATTTGCCTATCCTCCACGCTTCTTTGTGCGTGTCCCGACACTTGATAATTTCCGTAATCTAGTGGAACTAGCCAGTACGTCTGGGATTCCATTTAGTCGATATTTGTTTAATAGCATTGTGGTGACAGTGATTGGGGTAGCACTGAGTATTTTGGTGACCTCAATGGCAGCGTATGCCTTATCAAAATTGAAGTTTAAAGGGAAGAAATTACTCTTTGAGATTAATACGATTGCGTTGATGTTTGTTCCGATTGCCGTCACGATTCCACGTTATTTAACGATTTCTAGATTGGGTCTAATTGACTCTTACATGGTGTTGATTTTGCCGCTCATTGCGATTCCGGTTGGGTTATTCTTGGTCAAACAATTTATTGACCAAACTCCGAATGAGTTGATTGAATCGGCAAAAATTGATGGGGCATCGGAAATGGAGATTTTCATTAAAATCATCATGCCAATTATTGCGCCGGCGATTGCTACCGTGGGAATCTTGTCCTTCCAATTAATTTGGAATGATGTGGTTGGACCGTCACTTTATATCAATAGTGAATCGATGCGTACGTTGTCGTTTTACTTTTCAACCTTAGCCGCTCGAACCGGAAACCCTGTAGCAGGTCAAGGAATGATGGCTGCGGCATCATTGATTATGTTTGTGCCTAACATTTTAATGTTTATCTTCTTACAATCACGGGTCATGAATACCATGGCTCATTCAGGACTAAAATAATGAAACGTTTTGGAACCCTACTTATCCTTATTACATTACTAGGTTCCATGATGCTAACGGTCGAAGCCGAAACAGGCGTTCGCTACCGTACTTTTACAACGACGGATAATCGTTTAGTCACAACACAAACTGCATACCAACCGGTCGCAAGCACAAGACAAATTGAAGGGGTTGTAATCGGGGAAGCGCAAGATATTCATATTTCAGATGACGATATTATGTATATTGCCACCGTTCGTTCTGGGGAAGGTGTGATCCTTCGCTTTGATTTAACGACTGGGATCTTGGATGAGTTTGGCCAAGGGATTTTAAGTAATCCAACAGGTGTTTTTGCCACCGAAGATGGCACGATGTATGTCGCTGACAGAGCGAATCGAGCGGTGTTTAAACTGAATCAAAACGGAGAACTGATTCAAACGTATACACGACCTAATTCTCCATTATTTGGCGCTGAAGAATTTCAACCTCGTAAAGTTGTGGTCGATAACCGTGGTAATGTTTACGTCTTAAACTTGGGAATTCGTGGGTTGGCTCAGTTTGCGAACAATGGTGATTTCTTAGGCTATTTTGGGGCTAATACTATTACCCCAACCTTGCGAACGATCCTTCAATTTACGTTTTTTACCGAAGAACAACGAGCTCGTTTATTTAACATTCAACCACCAGAAGTATCCAACATGGCCATAGATGAGCGTGGACTCATCCATACTGTCAGTTTGGGTGTGGATAATTTTGGTGTGAAACGTCTCAACATCAGTGGTGGTAATTTATTACCAGAAATGATCAATGCACCAGACTTGGTGGATGTCGTGGTTGGTCCGATTGGCAACATTTATGTTGTTACGCAATCGGGACGTATTTATGAATACGACCGCGAAGGGAATTTATTGTTTTTGTTTGGTGGCCAAGACATCTCTAACCAGATTGATGGCTTATTAAATACACCAACAGGAATTGCGGTTGATTCTCAGTTTCGAATCTATGTCATCGACCGTGCGTCACAAGAGCTAACGGTTTATCAACCAACGGTGTTTGCGAACGAAGTCCATGAAGCCTTGAATTTATACCAAGATGGAAACTACATCGATGCCCTCGAACCATGGCAAGATGTTTTAAAGATGAATGATTTCTTTGACTTGGCGCATCGTGGGTTAGGAAATGCGTACTTCAGTTTAGGTCGTTATGAGGAAGCGTTAGAGGAATACCGGATTGCGAATGATCGAGAAGGTTATTCAAACGCGTTCTGGGAAGTCCGTAATGCATGGTTACTTACGAATGGGGCCGTCCTTTTTGGTACATTGTTTGTCCTGTTGTTCTTGTTAATTATTAATGGACGTTGGCCGATATTCACCTTTATTACAAAACCGATTAAACAAGGAATTGCTACGGCTCGACAAAAGATCAAACCGCTAGATGATTTTTATTATCTGTTCTACTATTTGAGAAACCCAGCTGATGCTTCGTTTGAGATTAAACGCAAAAACCGAGTATCTACAAGCTCCATTACACTACTTTTGGTGATTTATTTTGGCTTTTACTTGTATTACATATATGGCCTAAACTTCTTATTTAATCCGCGTGATTTAACGTTGATTAACTTAGGGGAAGAAGTAGTGACAGTCTTGTTACCGATTCTTTTATGGGTGATTGCGAATTATTTAATTGGATCGATTCGTGATGGGGAAGGACGTTTAAAAGATGTCTTTGCCACCACGGTATACAGTTTAAGTCCATTCTTTTTAGCGTTACCGTTCTTAACACTGATGTCGAATGGCATGACGTTTAACGAAATATTCTTATATCAATTCTTACTCTTTGTTGCAGGACTATTAACCGCTGGTTATTTCTTTTTCATGGTCAAAGAGACGCATTTCTATAACGTAAAAGAGACGTTCCAATCGATTGCGATCTCGGCATTTACCATGGTTATGATGTTACTCAGTGTGTTTATTGTTTATATCTTGCTCAACGAGATTGTAAGCTTAGGATTTGATATTACGATGGAGGTCGGATACCGTGTCTTCAATCGCTAAAAAATTAGGATTAGTTGTGGGCATCGCCTCGATGTCTTTTGGTGTCTTGTCGGTACTAGGGCAAGAAGTGCCAATTGTTCCCATTAATCAAATCACTCAAGAAAACTCGTTATACGACTTTTCGGCAGGAACTGCTGCGCTGATTGAAGATGAGCGCCTCATTTCACGAAGCGAATTTCTACAAGTCAATAGTGCAGATGAATTACAACTTCGTAACGAATCCTTTGAACTCTTTTATAACGAAGAAACCACAGGAATCAAAGTTCGTAATCAAGATACCGGATATGTTTGGAACTCTGTGATTGATGAGGTTGATGCGGGTACATTTAATGGACTACTCAGTAGCTCCATTGGGTTTGAATACATCAACATCGCCCAAAACCATACACTTCGTCAAAACATTGGGTTAAATGACACGATCCACAGCGTTCAATCGATCGTTACCAATAACACATTCGAGTTACGTGTATCCATTGAAGGATTCTGTACGAGTCGTCAGTGTAATAATTTCATTGATGAATATTTATCAGGAAACCCGAGTTACGATATCGAACGTATGGAAGCCCTAGGCTTTGTGAATGTTGACATCTCCTTTACTGTGAGTATCGAATTAACCAACCAAGGCGTTCGAGTTCATGTGCCATATTCATCCATCGTTCAAGGTAACAGTGAAAAAGTTGTCTTAGGAAGTTTAATCATTTTTCCAGGACTTGGAGCAACGAAAGGCGATGAACTACCAGGATATATGGTTGTCCCGGATGGAATGGGAGCACTGATTCGTTATAAGAATAACGAAGGTCAGTTTGTTGCTAGTTACGAAGAACGTTTCTATGGCAATAATCAAGGTATTACATCTGTTCGTAATTCTGTGACCAATCAACGCTTATTGATGCCTTTGTTTGGCATGGTTCATGGAATCAACCAAAATGCGGTCCTAGGAGTGATTGAAGAAGGTGACATTAGCTCACGTCTGATTGTTATTCCCGCAGGAGCAAACAATGTTCCATATAATTTGATCTATCCAAAATATGACTTTAATCAAACATATCTGCAAAGTTTTACTAGTGATGGATTAGGTGGGGTTCAACGAATCCACCAAACATCGACGTCGGATATCTCAGTTCACTATTATTTGTTATCGAATGAAGAAGCAAACTATGTTGGCATGGCAAATACGTATCAAGACTATTTGGTTCGTGAAGGAATCTTGACGCGTAACAATGTAGTCCAAGACTCGATTCCTCTACATACGCAAGTGATTATGTCGGATTCTCGTGCTCAGTTTGTCGGAACGCAAGCTATTGTAATGACAACACTGGACCAAACCAGACAAATAGTAACTGCGTTAGAAACCGCTGGAATCACTAATCAACACCTATCGTTATTAGGATGGAACAACGGTGGATACAGTGGTCATTTACCAAGTCCTCTGCGTTACGATTCAGCGGTAGGAAGTCGCCGCGACTTTGAGACGTTTTTTACTGATTACTCGGACATGCCGATTTACTTAGTCAATAATTACATTTATTCTGCCCCTGAAAATGGTCGTATTCGTTACCGCCGTGATGTAGCGATGGGTGTGAACCGTTTCCGCTTAGAAGACGAATGTTCATCGTGTGTGTATGATCGAACCTTTACGCTTTATCCTGTAACAACACAAACGCTAGCACTGGATGATTTAGAGAATGTGGTGAATGCAGGAGTGAAAGTTTTATTTGAAGATTTAGGAAATACGCTATTCTCCTACTACCAAAACGATTGGTACCAACGAGAAGATAGTTTAGTGTTGTATCAAGATGTGATGCAAGCGTATGAATCACACGCTTCCTACATTCAACCAAACGCGTATGCGTGGTCATATATCGATACGTATTTTGATACTCCGCTCTATCACTCTCAGTTAAAGATTTTTGATGAAACCATTCCCCTATTAAGTACTGTTCTTGCGGGGCATATGGAGTTATTTAGCTTACATTTAAACTTTAATAGTGTGGGACGTAATCAACTATTACGTATGATTGACTTTAATGTATATCCTTCGTATGTTGTTACAAATAATCGCTCCAGTGATTTAAAAGGCAGTGATATCGAACGTTATTTTGCGACTGAATTTGCAAGTTGGGAACCAACGATTATCGAAGAATATTCGTTTATCAATGACGCTTTGCAGTCCGTCATGGGGGCAACGCTTGTTGCTCGAAACCGTCTTGCAACAGATGTGATAGCAAATACATATGATAATGGAATTGAAATTGTGATTAACTATGGACTCACTTCGTTTGATTTGAATGGAGTGACGGTTGATGCTCAGTCGTACGTGGTTCAAGAAAGGGGCGAATAATGGAAAAACTTCGAGACCGAATTTCCCCATTCACGCTAAAAGCATCCCAGATGTGGGACCGTTTTTGGCATGCTGTAACGCATAACCGAGTTCTTGATGTTCAACTCAGTCATATTCGATTTTTTAACCGATTCGATCTACAAGTAACCAACAAACGCCGCGAGAGTAGCTTAGGATATTTGTTTATTCTCTTATGGATTATTGGGTTTTCAATCTTTGCGTTTTATCCCGTATTTTATAGTTTGTATTTATCCCTATTTAAAGTTCGATTTGATGGCGCAGACCTAAACTTAATCTTTGTGGGAATTCAAAACTATCAAGCTAGTTTCTTACAAGATCCGTACTTTATTGAAATCTTAATTAGTTATGTGTTTCGACTCTTATTAAACCTACCGGTCACGATTGTGTTTGCCTTAATCATTGCAATGTTGATTAATCAAAACATTAAAGGCAAAGGGGTATGGCGAACCATCTTTTTCCTTCCGGTAATTATCTCGTCCGGTCCGGTGATTGGAGAGTTGATGAATCAAGGGGCAACCACGCTACCATCCATTGAAAGTTATGGTTTTATTGAATTCATTATTAATAACGTCGGAACATTCTTAGCGAGTCCGATAGAAGAGTTGTTTAATCAGATTTTATTGGTGTTATGGTTTGCTGGAATTCAGATTTTAATTTTACTGGCAGGACTGCAAAAGATAGACCGTGCGATTTATGAAGCCGCGATGATTGATGGGGCTTCAGCATGGGAAGCATTCTGGAAGATAACATTACCTGCGATCAAACCTCTAATCATTGTTTCTGTTATTTATACCGTCGTATCAATGAGTGTATTTAGCTTAAACGACGTCATTATCTATATACGAAATATTATGTTATCCGAGTCCACCCCGGCGTTAACGACCGGCTATGGGTATAGTGCAACGTTATCCTGGGTGTACTTCTTAACCATGGCGATTATCATGGCAATCTTTGTTGGTGCATTAAGTATCGAGAAGAAGGAGGTCCATTAAGATGAGAGCATTTATGAAACAATGGCAAGCTCGTCTTCAAGACCCTCGCCAACTTCAAGATTGGATTCGTTTTCGTTTATTTGGGATGAAATTTAGTGATGGATTATTGTTTAAGACACTAATCTACACGTTGCTTGTTAGTTTAGGTTATATCTATCTATATCCCATGCTGTTCATGGTCACCAATAGTTTGATGAGTGTTTCTGACATTATCGACTCTTCGATTCGTTGGATTCCATCGAGTTTAAACTGGGAAAATTATCAATTGGTTTGGGAAGCAATTGATTACCCGATGGCACTTCGAGATGCTGTGTTCTTAGCAGGGGCTCCCGCGTTATCGGCAACCGTTTCCAGCGCGATTATTGGATACGGATTCGCTCGTTATAACTTTCCACTCAAACGAGTTTGGATGGTATTAATGATTATGACCTTCATTGTTCCACCACAAATTACGATGATGCCAACCTTTCGTTTATATGCACAATACAATCTCTTAGGTTCGATTCAAACATTTATTTACCCCGCTATCTTGGGACAAGGGTTTAATGGCGCGATTTATATTTTAATCTTCTATTCGTTCTTTCGAATGATTCCCAAAAGCTTAGAAGAATCGGCTCAACTCGATGGCGCAACACCGTGGAATGTATTTACCCGTATTGCGATTCCCCTTGCGACACCAGCAATTATCATTGTCTTCTTGTTTAGTTTTGTTTGGTATTACAATGAGACATTCCTCAGCGGGTTATTCCTTCGAGGATCAGAGTTTTTAACTCTTCCACTACGAGTGGAGCAATTCTTTATTAACTACACGTCACTATTTCCCGAAGGATCACAAGCTCGTGAGTTAATGCAGGTCGCAAAACTTGCGGGAAATATCTTAGCGATTTTACCGCTACTTATTTTATATTTCTTCACGCAGCGTCACTTTGTGGAAAGTATTGACCGCACTGGAATTACAGGAGAATAACAATGAAAACAATACTACCCGTTATAACGTTAACGTTATTGTTAGCTTCATGTACGCCTGAAGCTAGCGTTTCATTTGATTCACGCTCCATCGTCGATGAATCATGTAACTACTTAGACAATATTGATGAGTGGCAACCGGTATGGTGTGATGAATTTGATATTGATGGTTTACCCAATCCAGAACGATGGGGTTATGATGTCGGAGGACATGGATGGGGAAACCAAGAATTGCAATATTACACCCGTGAAAATCTAACTAACGCTTCGGTTGAGGATGGGGTCTTATCCATCCGTGCAGTAGAAGAATCAGTGGGACAAAACAACTACACCTCCGCAAGGCTTGTTAGTCGTTTTCGTGGGGACTGGTTGTATGGCCGAATTCAAGTCCGCGCGAAAATGCCAGGTGGTCGTGGGGTTTGGCCCGCCATCTGGATGCTTCCAACAAACTGGGTATATGGAGAATGGCCTGCTAGTGGTGAAATCGACATTATGGAATATGTCGGTTATGACCCTGAAATCGTTCATGGAACGATTCATACAGGGGCGTTTAATCATATGTTAAATACCCAAATTGGATTTTCCAAACGCGTTCCTACGGTTGAGACCGAATTTCATGTGTATGAAATGATTTGGGAACCTGGAAGAATTGAACTCTTTATTGATGGACAGCGCTATGCTCGTTTTGGCTTCAATCCAACAACAACCGTTGATGTAACCAACAGTGATGCTTGGCCCTTTGATGACCCATTTCATTTAATTATGAATATTGCGGTTGGTGGAACGTGGGGCGGTGCTCGTGGAGTTGATCCTTCGATTTTCCCACAAGCGATGGAAGTTGATTATGTCCGTGTTTATCAACGTGATTACACACAGTTAACGCAAGATTTATCGAATGCTGTTAGCAACCCAGAAGTTCAAAAGACAACGCACAATACGGTCCGCTTTATGTGGGATATTGAACCGGATTTGCTGATATCGAATTATCATGTTTATGCGGACGGTACCTTAGTAGGATCAACCACCGTTAATGCATTTTTAGTGGAAGACTTAACCGCTGAATCAACAGTGTCACTGGAAGTGGAAGCCGAAGATTTTAGTGGAAACCGCTCACCGCGCGTATCCATTTCTGCGACAACTCAGCCCGTAAGATCGATCAATCAACGAATCCAAGCCCAAGCGTATGATGCAATGACAGGAATTCGCACTGAAATTACCGAAGACCAAACAGGCGATGTCAATGTAGGTTGGATTGACCAAGGAGATTCCTTGGAATACATTCTAAACGTAGAACAGACAGGGACATACCGAATCACCTACCGCGTCGCAAGTTTAGATGGTGGAGGAGAGTTAGAACTTCTCACTCGTTCTAGATTTCCACTTACCGTAACGTCAATTCCCAAAACTGGGGCGTGGCAATCATGGACCGATGTGACTTCAGATTCCTTTACCTTAGAGGAAGGAATTTATACCTTTAGATTACGCGCAGCCCAAGGTGGGTTTAATCTCAATTACTTTGATTTTGTATTGGATGGTGAATAATGGTAACGATTAAAGACATTTCAAAACGATCTGGGTACAGCATTTCAACGGTATCCAAGGTCATTAATAACTATCCGGATATCCCTACTAGCACTCGTGAAGTGATTATTAAACTCATGGAAGAAATGCGGTATGTACCCAATTCAACCGCGCGCTCTTTAAAAACATCACGCTCGTATACGATTGGTATTATCTTTGAAGAGATTACACACCAAGGATTACAACATCCACTTTTTTCTAAGATTTTAGAAAGCTTTAAAGCCGTCGTCGAAGACAAAGGATACGATATTTTGTTTCTTGCTAAAAACATGGGACTCCAAAATGGCTCGTATTATGAACATTCGATCCGTAAACAAGTCGATGCAATTTTAGTGTTGTGTGCTGATTTTAACCATCCAAGTATGGTGGAGTTGTATGAGTCGGAGTTTCCAATTGTTGTTATCGATTATAATGCCGAAAATGCATTAACAATCACCTCAAACAACGAATCAGGAGCAAAACTTGCCATTGATCATTTGGTTGAGTTAGGTCACCGTAAGATTGCTCATATTTATGGAGACCCAGCTACCTACATCGGAGGGATTCGTAAACTAGCTGTTGAGGTTGCATTATCTCAGCACGGTATCTCACTACCTCAAGAATATGAATTTAATGGAACTAATTACTCCAAAGACGAAGGGTATGAGGGAATGAAGGAGTTGCTGGAGCTATCGACACCTCCTACAGCGGTCTTTTGTGCTTCAGACTTAATGGCGATTGGCGCGATTCAAGCTGCTCGTGATTCAGGACTTCGGGTTCCTGAAGACATCTCTGTGATTGGGTTCGATGGAATTGATATTGGCCAAATGATTACCCCAAGGTTAACGACCGTTCGTCAAAACACATCATTAATGGGTGAGATTGCCGCACAATCGATCCTTGGTATGGTCGAACAAACCGAAGACAAACGAAAAGGCGAAACCGTAACGGTTGCGACAGAATTAGTCACTGGAGAAAGTACCGCTAGACCGAAAGTAGAACAAACAAATGAAGCTTAGGGTGGAATACGATTTTACAACCATGTCGAGTTTGGATCGGTCAATTTTTCATGTACGTGTCGGGAAGAAGTGGTTTAACAACGAAGAACAACAATACACCGATTCGCCAGATACCCATTTCTTTACCGACCAAGGACTCGTCATTCAAGCGGTTGAAAAGAATGGTGTCATAGAATCTGCACGAATAGACACGCAAGATACATTAATGTTGAAATACGGACGTGTCGAATTTGTGGCGAGTGTTCCAAGTGGCGTCGGCACATGGCCAGCGCTTTGGTTACTCCCGAATGATGATACCTACGGTTCATGGCCCAAAAGTGGTGAAATTGATATCATGGAACACATTGGGCGACGTCCTGGTGTGTTATATTATTCGCTTCATACCGAATTATATAACTGGCAAAAACAAGAATATTACACGTACGAACTCCAACAATCCGAAGTAACAGATACCTTTCACCGATATGCGATTGATTGGTATTCGGACCGAATTGTGTTTGAACTAGATGGAAAAGAAGTTGTTACGTTTCGTAAAGGCGAATATGGTCGCGACACCTCACATAAAGGATGGCCATTTGATCAACCTTTCTTTGTGTTGATGAATTTAGCGATCGGAGGAAACCTCGGCGGTGCTGTTGACCGCTCAGCGTTACCGCAGCAGTTTATTATTCAGTCCTTACGTATTTATGATAATGATGAAGAATAGTCCAATTGTAGAAGAACTGTTACATAAGATGACGCGTCAAGAAAAGATTGGTCAGCTACAACAGACCAGTTATTTTTCGGATGTCATTACAGGACATGAACTTGATACGAGTGAGACACTTCAGCAAATCCGTGAAGGAAAAATTGGGTCTATTTTAAGCGTCTATGATGTCAACATCTTAAAAGAACTTCAGCGATTAGCTGTGGAAGAATCACGCTTAGGAATTCCGCTCTTTTTTGCTTTTGATGTTATTCATGGATACCGTACAGCCTTTCCCATTAACCTTGCCCTTGCGGGTAGTTTTGATCCGGATTTAATCGAGCGCGTTGCGAAGGCCAGTGCGTATGAAGCGTCCCATGCCGGCATGAACCTAACGTTTTCCCCAATGGTCGATATTGTGCGTGATCCTAGGTGGGGACGAGTGATGGAAAGTAATGGGGAAGACCCGTATCTATCTGGCGTTCTAGCAGCAAGCTATGTTAAGGGGTATCAAGGAGCGAATCTCTCGCATTCTGGACAATTAGCCGCTTGTGTAAAACATTTCGCAGGATATGGCTTTAGTGAAGCGGGCCGCGATTATAATACCGTCGACCTCTCATTACGACGCTTACAAACGGTGGTTGTCCCTCCGTTTAAAGAAGCCATTGATGCCGGGGTATCTATGGTGATGACCGGGTTCAATGTCGTTTTTGACCGACCTGCGACCGCCAATCAGTTTTTACTTCAAGACATCTTGCGTCAGCAACTTGGATTCAAAGGAGTTGTTATTTCTGATTATTCTTCAACGGAAGAAATCATCGATCATAAAGTTGCAACGGATTTAAAAGATGTTGCGTTTCAAAGTTTTATGGCAGGGATCGATCATGAAATGGGCTCAACCTCCTTTCAATCTCATTTAGCTGCATTAATCGAAGAAGGAAAAGTATCTGAAGCCGCATTAGATGAAGCGGTGGGTCGAGTCTTATCATTGAAAGAAGAGATGGGACTATTTGAAAATCCGTATCGGAATTTTTATGATCAACATGAACAATACTTTCTTACCGATGAAACAAAACAACTAGCGTTAGAAGCAGCCGAAAAAAGCATTATTCTTCTTAAAAATGACAACTGTTTACCGTTAGCATCCACCAATATCGCCCTTGTGGGTCCGTTTAGTACCTCGCAAGATGTCATTGGCGAATGGCCCGCATTAACGCGTAAGGATGAAGTAACTAGCTTATATCAAGCATGGAAAAATCAAGGCGTAGAGATTGATTGTTTTCCTGAGATGACCGATGTTTATCAAGCAGACCTGTCGAAGTATGACGCTGTAATTGTGACGTTAGGTGAAGCCGGTAATGAAGCCGGGGAAGGATATAGCAAAGTCGATATCTCCATTCAACAAGAACAACGAGATTTATTTGAATTTGTTTCATCAAATCATAGTAATGTGATTGCTGTTGTTTTTGCTGGACGTCCCCTCGTGATAACCGAGATTGATCAAAAAGCCCAGGCTGTTCTTTATGCGTTTCAACCTGGTACACAAACAGGACCTGCGCTCATGAATATCATCACGGGAAAAACAAATCCAAGTGCAAAATGCGCGATGACATTTCCCTCTCATCAAGGTCAGATTCCACTATATTACAATCACTACAAAACAGGTCGACCGCTAAATCCAAAAGACCCGATGTATCGATATCGTTCACATTACATCGATCAATCCAATGACCCGTTATACCCGTTTGGATATGGATTAACATATGGTCACATTTTGATTGATTCGATGAAGCTCTCAAAAACAGAGTTGTCAAAGAATGACAATCTGAAGGTAACGGTATCTCTGTCCAACCCGTCATCGGTTGAGGTGACAGAGGTCATTCAAGTTTATATCGAAGCACTAAGCTACAGTGTTGCTCGTCCGGTTAATGAATTGAAGCGATTTAAGCGAGTGACAATACAACCTAACGAAACTAAATCGGTGGATTTCACCCTCTCAATTGATGATTTTCGCTCCTACAATATTGATATGGAATGGACGGCAGAAACGAGAGACTATTTAGTTAAAGTAGGCGTATCGTCTGTTACAACCATGGAGTCTACCGTACATATCATCGATGAAAAAAAATAACACCACATAAAGTGGTGTTTTTATTTTGCGCTTTGGTAAGAACCTAAGACTTTGATGCCAAATTTCTTAACCTCTAGAATCGTGAGGATTTCTTTCAGCAGTGGATCGTTCAATGTGCTCATCACATCAAGATAGAAGGTAAAGACTTCAGGTCGTGTCTTGTCTCGTCGAGACTCAATTCGTGTTAGATTGAGTTTTCGAATTGCAAACTCATGAAGCAAGTCATACAGTAAACCAGGTCGGTCCTCTTGCGGTAAGAATAATAGACTGGTCTTACTTGCATTCTCAACATCAGTGACTTTATTCGTCACAACAATAAAGCGTGTCTCATTGTTTTCAATATCTTGAACAAAGCGTTGTAACACGGGGACACGGTCTTCAAATATTGTACTCGCGATTGCCGCAACGGAATCGTTATCAGCGGAGAGTTGTTCTATTGCTTGAGCGGTACTTGCTGTTGGAACTTCAACGTAAGAACCCAACAACGAATCCAAACGATTTCGACACTGAGCTAATGCTTGAGGATGAGACATGACATGTGTCACGGACTCTAAGTTATTCCCATATAGATGTAACTGCACAGGTAAATATAATTCAGCGGTAATATAAACATCTTCATCATATAGTGCATCGATGGTGGTGGTTACACTACCCTCGGTGGAGTTTTCAATGGGAACGACAATCGAGTCGACTTCATGACTACGAAGCGCAACAAATAAGCTACGAATCGAAGGGTATTCTTTAGAAGAAGATGATGGATTGAAGGCTAATAATGCTTGATACGTAAATGAATTTATCGGTCCTAAGTAGCCAATCATTGTTGTAGCTCCTGATAGGCGAGCGCTATTTGTGCCCCCAGTTTTGCGTTGTTTAAGACAAGTTCGATATTAGCTTTTAGACTGCTTCCTTGGGTAATGTCCTTAATGGCTGCGAGTAAGAAAGGGGACACCTCTTTGCCGGTAATTCCTTTCGTTTTTGCATCTAGAAGTGCTTGGTTGATTGCTTGATCAATGGTTTCTTTGGACATCGAATAGGCTTCAGGAATCGGATTAGCAATTAACACTCCACTCGGAATTCCGACATTCCAATGTGCATTCATTAATTGAGCGATTTCAACGGGTTGATCCAAGCGGATGGGAATCTCGATGTCGGATTCTCTGGTATAAAAAGCGGGAAGAACATCGGTTTGATACCCCACCACAGGAACCCCTTTGGTTTCTAATACTTCTAGTGTTAATGGCAAATCAAGGATACTTTTTGCCCCTGCACAGACTACAGCAACCCCTGTTTGTGAGAGTTCTTCCAAGTCAGCTGAAATATCCATGGTCGTTTCAGCACCTCGGTGAACGCCACCAATTCCTCCGGTGACGAAGACTTTGATTCCTGCTAATGAAGCAATATACATCGTCGAGGCAACGGTTGTTGCTCCTAGTGTCTTGGTACTAATCACGTGCCCAATGTCTCGTCGTGAGACTTTAGCAACATGGTCTGCGCTACCGATTTCTTCTAATTCAGCATCGCTGAGTCCGACTTTACAAACGCCGTTGATGATGGCAATCGTCGCCGGAACCGCTCCATGATCACGAATGACGGACTCTACTAATTTAGCTGTTTTGACATTCTCAGGATAAGGCATGCCATGAGCTATAATGGTTGATTCTAGGGCAACGACAGGACGTCCGGCATCAAGGGCAGCTTGGACATCTGGGTGAATTGATAAATAGGCTGGATTCATGAGTTCTCCTTACGTAATTCGTGGGTAATTTGTTCACTGACTGTTGTTGCTGATAGAAGAGTAATGCGGCTCATTTTCATGGCGAGTTCTATTTGTTGTTCGTTTGTTAAATTTAATGCAATCCCCGCAGCGATTCCAGCGGTAAATGCATCACCTGCTCCTGTTACATTCACGATTTCAGTTAGTGGTGGGGTATATACATGGAAGGAATCTTTTGTCGCTTCGTAGATGTCATTCTTACCTTGCGTCACAATGACACGCGTAACACCTTGTGAAAGAAGATCGTTCATTCCTTGTTTTACATCATCGACATTCGATAACTCACGAAGCTCCATGGCGTTACACTTAATGACCGATATATTCGGTAATGAAGGAAGTAACCGTGGTGCTTTGGCTGCAGATACAGGATCGACAATAATATTTTTTTTCGCAAGAGATTCAATCAAATAGGACAGTGTGTCTTGTGGAATATTAGGTTCGATTACTATGACATCAAATTGTTTAAGAAGGGGCAAATGTTTATCAGCCCATGCTCGGTTCATAGAGTTTGTGATGTCCATATCATTAACCCCAACAACCATATCTTCGTGATTAGATACCGCAAGATAACTGCTGGTTCGTTTTGATTTGATGATATCAACGAGGGAAACATTAATGCCAACATCTTTTGCATGTGCGAGCATTGATACTCCAAATGCGTCATCCCCGATGACACTACATAAATGAACAGGGATTCCTAAACGAGCGATGTTTTCAGCAATATTTCGTCCCACACCACCATAACTCGTCTGAATCGACCCAATTGACGAATCATGAAGATGGAGTGGGTCGGCCGTGGCTAGAATATCGATGTTCATGGCGCCGATGACGACAATCTTTTTCATATAGCCTCATTAAGTAACTACAGTATACTAAATCGCCCTTTCATTCATGAAATCATCTTGCAAAATCGTGGATTAGGCGATACAATAAAATGCATATTGGAAGCGTTTCCAATAAATTACGATAAAGGTGATTCCAATGCTAAAACATGAAAAGTTAGAAGCAATTGTTGAAAAGTATTTAGGTCAGATTTTCAAGTTCACGATTGACTTCAAAGTGGATGATCGAACAAAGATAACAATCTTGTATGAAGATCAGTCTGGTGCGTTTTTTGAATACAAGATGATTTTGAACTTTAGAACACGAGATATCGAATTCATTAAACATAAAGGGATTTCGCTTCGCCAAGAACTTCTCAAACCCGAAATTAAAGCATTCGAAGATGAGATGTATGAATTTATGGTGGCAGAGATTTATAACGGATAACGGTGTAAGCCGTTTTTCTTTTGGTTATGACACATCCATTGCTTAGTGATTATGTAATTTCACGCAACGATTATAACGAAAAAGAACTTGTGACGATGGTTGGCGAACGCCGTGAAGAAACCATTAACTCACAAGGTTTTATCGTGGTAAATAATTATCCGTATACCGGTAGAAGTCCAAAAGACCGTTTTATTGTTAAAAACCGTGGTTCACGTCTTGTTGACTTTAATCAAATTAACCAGCCGATCTCACAAAGAGACTTTGATACGTTGCTTGAGGTTGCGCTGAGTTACGCGCAAGAAAAAGAACTATTTTCCATGAAAGGGTATGCGGGAGCAAGCCCGACCTACCGTGTTCCTATTGAGGTTATAACAGAAGATGCGTGGCAAAGTTTGTTTGCGCATGAAGCATTCTTTACAAGTGACATCACATCCCCAGAGTTGACAATTATTTCTTTGCCGCATTTTAAATTTGATCCAACTATCCATCCGACGCACTCTGAGGTCTTCATTGGGATTGATCTATATCATCATGTAGTGCTTATTGTTGGAACCAAGTATGCAGGGGAGATTAAAAAGTCGGTGTTTTCGTATTTAAACTACATGTATCCACAAAAAAATATTTTTCCGATGCACTGTGCAGCGAGTACATACGGTTCGACAACTGCATTATTCTTTGGATTATCTGGGACGGGGAAAACCACATTATCCATGGACCCCTCGATGTCTTTGGTTGGGGATGACGAACATGGCTGGAGCGAAGAAGGAATCTTTAACTTTGAAGCCTTCTCCTATGCCAAAGTAAATGGGATTAACTCCTATAACGATCCAATTATGTGGGCCGCCTTACAGCCAGGAACCATTATCGAGAATGCGGTCGAGAGTACTGAGCTTGATTTTGCGAATGAATCGGTATCTTCAAATATCCGGGCTTCCTTACCGTTAGAACGAATTCATCCCTATAATCAAACTGGACTTGCTGGGATCCCAAATGTAATCTTTTTCTTATCTGCCGATGCCTGGGGAGTCTTACCTCCGGTGGCAAAGCTTACCTATGACCAGGCATTATTTTATTTCCTTAGTGGTTATACATCAAAAACGCCAGGAACAGAGCGGGGAATTACGACACCCATTGAAGTCTTTTCGGCTTGTTTTGCCGCTCCATTTATTCCTCAAAAACCCGCATCGTATGCGGAAATGCTTCGTGAAAAACTAGAGCGTTATCAACCCGAAGTCTATTTAATTAATACAGGGTGGACGGGAGGACCGTTCGGCATAGGATCTCGTATCCGTCTAGCAGATACTAAGAAAATTATTGAACAAGCAATGCAAGGAAACTTAGCAGAAGCGACGTATTCCATCGAACCAGTATTCCATTTAGCCATTCCAGACAACATCCATGGCGTTGATAAATCAATTCTTATCCCAAGTAAAACTTGGTCAGATCCTAATGAATATAACAAAACGGCAACCCAATTACGAAATCGCTTCATTGATAACATCCATCAACTCTTAGGTAATGAAATTCATGATTTTGATGGAGTGTTTGAAAAATAACGAATAATAAAAACAGGAAGTTAAAACTTCCTGTTTTCATAGCTATATTGGGGTTGAGGTATAATATACAAAATAAGGAGTAGCATGAAAATCGGGATTGTTGGGTTAGGACTCATGGGAGCCTCATTTGCCAAAGGCTTTCCACAATATCATGTTATTGGATACGATCAACAACCTGCGGTGATGAAGCAGGCTTTTGATGATGGAGTTATCCGTGAGCAAGCATCGTCGATTGAATCCCTCATTGATCAAAGTGATTGGATCCTTGTTTGTTTATATCCCCTTGCTACTAAAGAGTTTTTTATCACCCATAAAGACCGCTTTAAACCAGGTCAGATTATTAGTGATATTGCGGGGGTTAAAGCATTGTTTGAAGACCTTGTTCCAAATGATGGGGTCGATTATATCTTCATTCATCCAATTGCCGGACGAGCTAAGACTGGGTATCAAAACCACGATGTAACGATGTTTAAAGGAGCCAACTGCATCATTACAACTGCTCCATTTAATCAAGCATCCAATATTGCCACTGTTGAAGGGCTACTCAAAGAATTAGGATTTGGTAGTGTTTCAAGAATGACGATGAAAGAACATGATCAGCGAATTGCCTATACGTCTCAATTGACGCATGCGATTGCGGTTGGACTCATGAATAGCGCCAAGGATTTAGCATTTGCCCCGATCATCGGTGATTCTTACCGCGACTTGACTCGCATTGCTCGAATCAATGAAGTGATGTGGAGCGAGCTCTTTTTACTGAATCAAGAAGCATTAACCGCTGAACTGGATGAATTTATTCATCAAATGGTGACGCTTCGTAATGCGTTATCTCAATCAAATCAAACTGAACTTGAAGAGATTTTAAAACGTTCCAGAATCAAGCGAGAACAACTACCGTGAACGTTCAAATTACACCTTCTAGCCTAAACGGATCTGTCTTACCCCCAGCAAGTAAAAGTATGATGCACCGCGCATTGTTTTTAGCGTTACTGGCAAAAGGGACGACCGTCTTACGAAATGTAAGTTTATCGGATGATGTCTGGGCGAGTATATCGGCCATTCAGTCGTTTGGTGCTCAAGTCAAAGTCGATGAACCAAAGCGTGTGATAGAGATTGTATCGCAAGAACTTATTGCACCAAAACAGCCTGTTCATTGTAAAGAATCGGGAACAACACTTCGTTTTGTCTGCGCCCTCGCGGCAACGTTTGATGAGCCGATTACTGTAACAGGTGAAGTAGGACTTCTTGCTCGTCCGATGGACGGATATACTACATTATTTTTAGCGCACCATGTTCGATTTGAAAAAACAACGGAAGGGTATTTGATTCAAGGTCCCCTTCAACCCGTAAAGTCATGGGTGGTGGATGGAACAAAATCGTCACAGTTTTTAAGTGGATTATTACTCGCAGCCCTTCGTTATGATCAACCAGTACAAATTGAAGTGTTAGAGCGAATCTCCAGTGCAGCTTATGTCGATATGACGACCCAAATCATGCAAGAATTTGGTGTTGTTATTGCATATTCATTACCAATCATTACGGTGGAGAAAGGGTTGTTATCTGCTCAAGATTATGCGGTTGAAGTCGATTATTCGCAAGCAGCGGTATGGTATGTTGCTCAGTTATTTCATCCCTCGATTGAGATTGCAGCCCCATCGAAAACCAATCAACCTGATGCGGTCATGTATGAGTTAACGTCAACATTAGACATGACACATGGACTTGAAGTTGATGTAGACCCATCGCCCGATATTGCACCATTATTAATGTTGATTGCATCACAATGTGAAGGCAGTAGTATTATTCGAGGAACGGCTCGACTTCGATTCAAGGAGAGTGACCGCGTTGCCTCAACACTTGCGAGCTTACAAGCCTTTGGGGTTAGCAGTATTATTCGTGATGATGAAGTCGTTGTAAAAGGTCCTGTTAGCTTAAAAGGTTCAACAATTGATTCCTATCAAGACCACCGAATTGTGATGATGGCCACGATTGCTGCCACCATTGCCAAAGGTCAAACGATTATTACCAACGCACAAGCCATTACCAAAAGTTACCCTGACTTCTTTCAGGATTTCGAAGCACTAGGAGGAATCTATGAAATACTCCGTTAATGTTAAAGGAAGAACACCCTATCAAGTCATTATTGAGCGAGGACTAATCCACTCCGTGGCTAGCTTTGTTCCTGCTCATGAAAAGATTGTCATCCTCACAGATGAAGGGGTTCCCGTGCAATGGGTTGATAGCGTTAAGGATCAGTTTGATGACGCATTTTTAATATCCATCGCCCAAGGAGAAGAATCGAAATCGTTATCCCAATTAGAAAAAATTACGACCACAATGCTTGAGGCAGGTTGTACGAGAAAGACAGTGCTCATTGCCTTAGGTGGCGGTGTCATTGGGGATTTAGGTGGCCTTGTTGCAAGCCTTTATATGCGTGGCATTACCTATGTTCAAGTGCCCACAACCTTGTTAGCCCAAGTTGATAGTAGTGTTGGCTCAAAGGTAGCCGTCAATACAACGCGAATGAAAAATGCACTGGGGGCGTTTTATTCGCCTGCAGTTGTATGTATCGACCCCGATGTACTTCACACATTGCCACAAGGTGAATTTTCGAACGGAATGGCTGAAGTGATCAAATATGGAATGATCTTGGATGAAGGATTGTTTCAGCAAATTGAAGATGGTTCGGCGATTAAAGATATTGCTAAACTAGTGCACCGCACGGTTCAACTCAAAGCAGCGGTTGTAGAAGAAGACGAACTAGATCAAGGAAGACGACAAATTTTAAACTTTGGACATTCAATTGCTCATGCAATCGAGAAGGCCTCAAACGGGAGCATCCCGCATGGGCAAGCAGTAGCGATTGGCATGGCCATGATGATGAAAAACACACCACATTATTCTAGGTTTGTTTCGGTTCTTACTCGTTACGGACTTCCATCAACCTATGATCAAACGAGCCAACTCATTGATTACATCGTGACAGACAAAAAATCGTCAACCCAAGGGATTCACGAAATATTTGTGAATCCCATTGGCACAGCAACAATAAAAGAGATATCCTTTGAACAACTCAAGGAACTGTTGGAGGACGCCTCATGAGTACATTTGGACAAGCAATCCCTGTTAGTTTTTTTGGTGAATCTCATGGGCCGTTCATTGGTCTAACGATTCATTCATTAGCGGCAGGCATTAAACTGGATGAACAACGAATCAAAGACGAGTTAACAAAGCGTCGCCCTAAAAGCGATTTATCGACCCCGCGCCAAGAACAAGATTTATACCAGATTATTTCTGGGGTTTTTAATGGCTTTACAACAGGCGCACCGCTAACGATTGTTATTCCAAATCAAGATACCAAAAGCAAAGACTATGACCCGAACATCTTGCGTCCATCGCATGCTGATTACGCGGCAAGTATTAAATTCAATGGATTCCAAGATTACCGAGGTGGGGGTCACTTTAGTGGAAGACTAACCGCTCTGATTAGCATATTAGGCGCTGTTTCACTCAGTATTTTAGAAGCCAAAGGGATTCGTGTCGTTTCCCATATCAAACAAATAGAACACATCCAAGATGATTCGTTTCTCACAACCCCGATGAATGAATCGTTGGTCCAATCGCTCTTATCGAGCGACTTTCCAGTCATCAATGAATCCAAAAAAGATGCGATGCAACAATCCATTCGTCAAGCTAAAGAAGACCAAGATAGTGTAGGCGGCGTGGTTGAAACCGCGGTGTTACATGTACCTGTAGGGATTGGTGACCCATTCTTCGATTCAGTAGAAAGTGTACTGTCCCACTTACTTTATAGTGTTCCGGCTGTAAAAGGCGTGTCGTTTGGGGCGGGTTTTGAGATTACAACGATGCGTGGGTCTCAAGCGAATGATGCCATTATTAAGGATGGCGATGTGATTCGAACCAAAACAAATCATTCCGGCGGTATCCAAGGGGGCTTAACCAATGGAATGCCAATTGTGTTACAAGTTGCGATTAAACCAACATCAAGTATCGCCATGCCACAAACAAGTGTGAACTTATCCACTAACGAAGAACAAACCATTCAAATTGAAGGCCGACATGATCCAGCGATTGTTAACCGGGCTGTACATGTTGTTAACGCAATGACAGCGTATGGAATGTTAGAAATTATTACCAAACAGGAGGGACAATCATGGATGCGTTAATCACCATTCGTAAGCAATTAGATGCGATTGATAAACAAGTGATGAGTTTACTCGATGCCCGAATGAAACTATCCAAAGAAGTCGGATTGATTAAACAAGGGGTCGGGATCGAAGCTCGCGACCGCGAAGAACAAATCCTTGCGAAAGCGAATCAATTTGAAATGGCCAAAGAAATCCAAGATGTATACGAAGCCATTTTTAAAATTAGCAAAGGACTACAACGATAAATGTTTGGTTTGATTGGGAAGCCATTAATCCATTCGTATTCGCAGTGGATTCATGAAAAATTAACCAATCAACCCTATCAACTGTGGGAGGTCGATGACCTTGCCACATTTTTTGCGCAGGAATCATTTACTGGATGCAACGTGACTCATCCTTATAAGAAAAGTGTGATGCAATTCTGTGACGAACTCGATGATATTGCATCGCGTTGTCAAAATGTAAACACGGTGGTCCGACGAGATGGAGTCGTTCGAGGCTACAACACGGATTATTATGGACTCGCATTTTTAATTGATTACTATGAAATCGATCTTAAAGGTAAGCATGTGGTGATTTTAGGTTCGGGCGGAGCCGCTCAAACGGCCCATGTTTTACTGAAAGACCTAGGGGCTCGTGTGACGATGTTGTCGCGTAAGCCTAAAGATGAGATCCTGCCATACAGCGCTTTTGGATCTTTAGAAGGTGTAGATGTGGTGATTCATGCGACCCCGGTTGGGACATCGCCGAATGAAGCTGCAAAACCTGTGATTGATATTTCACTGCAACCACAAACGCAGTGGGTCATTGATTTAGTCTATAACCCACGTCGAACGAATTTAATGATTGAAGCCGAACTTCTCGGTATACAAGCTGTTTCAGGACTCATCATGTTACTGGCTCAAGCATTAAAAGCCGCTGAACTATTTCATCAAACAACCTATCCAGAGTCATGGATTATACAGACCGCTCTTCAACAAATGAAAAGCTCGACGAATATTGTGTTTATTGGGATGCCGTTATCGGGCAAATCAACGGTAGCAAAAGTGGTTGCTCAATATTTAAATAAGGGACTTGCTGATATCGATCAACTAATCGAAGAACACATGGAGAAAAGCATCCCCGATATCTTTGCTAAAGAAGGGGAAACCGCATTTCGTAGTTATGAGACGCAAATGGTTGATATGGTGGCCAAAGAGCGTGGTCTTGTCATTGCAACCGGTGGTGGTGTGGTGATGAACGAAGCCAATATCCGTGCATTAAAGCGTCATGGCGTCTTGGTTTATTTAGATGTTTCACTTGATTTATTACTCACGCAACCCAAGACAGGTCGTCCCTTACTACAAGAAGAAGGTGCGCTATTATCACTTTATGAGTTGCGATACCCCCGCTATATGCATTATGCTGATATCATCCTCAAACGAGAATCGTTTGAAGAAGATGCTGTTTTATATACCTTGAAGGAGGCCTTGGATGCATATTTTGCTTCTACATGGTCCAAATCTTAATCTACTAGGCACACGTGAGCCCGATATTTATGGCTCAATGACACAGTCACAATTAGTGTCCAACGTACAACAAGCAGCCCAATCCTTTGGGATGGAGCTTTCCTTTGTTCAAAGCAACCATGAGGGTGTGCTGATTGATACCCTACAACAAACCACAGCGGACGCTGTGATTTTTAATCCTGCTGCATATACTCATACCTCCATTGCTTTAATGGATACGATACGTGCGATTAGCGTTCCGGTGGTTGAAGTTCATTTAAGTGAGTTATCGACTAGGGAGCGGTATCGTCAGTTCTCTTATATTAAGGATGTAAGTGTTGCAAGCTTTATGGGAAACCATCTTCAAAGTTATCTAGATGCCCTACAATATATTAAGGAGAACCTAACGTGATTGTTAAAGTAAAAGCCCATGCGTCGAAAGAATCGATTGATCGATTACTCGACCATTTAAAAGAATCTGGATTTGATATTCATCCCTCGATTGGTCAAAATACCACACTTTACGGTGTGATTGGGGATACAGCTGCGTATGATGCTCGTAAACTTGATGCCTTTGAGGCCGTCGACAGTGTCGTGCGAATTCAGTCCCCTTATAAACAAGTAGGCCGTATGATTCACCCAGACGATTCGGTGGTGGATGTTGCGGGCGTATTATTTGGTGGGGATGAGGTGCCGGTAATTGCGGGACCTTGTTCAATCGAAAGTGCCGAACAACTTGATATTATTGCTAAAGCCGTCAAAGCAAGTGGGGCAAAAGTCTTACGAGGAGGTGCCTTTAAGCCTCGAACTTCTCCTTATAGTTATCAAGGGATGGGAGAAGAGGGACTTCAACTCCTACAAGCAACAGGGAAGAAATACGGTATGCCAACCGTCTCTGAGTTACTAGATGCTAGAGATTTGGAACTGTTTGATAAATATGTGGACTTGATTCAAATCGGGGCCCGTAATATGCAAAACTTCTCCTTATTAAAGGAACTAGGTAAAACAAAGAAACCCATCCTATTAAAAAGAGGATTCTCGAATACCATTGAAGAATGGCTAATGAGTGCGGAATACATCTATGCCGGAGGTAATCCGAACATCATCCTTTGTGAACGCGGGATTCGTACCTTTGAGAAGGCAACTCGTTCTACATTAGATGTATCAAGTGTTCCTGTGGTTAAAAAGGCCAGTCACTTACCAGTGATTGTTGACCCTTCACATGCGGCAGGTAAATGGGATCTTGTTCCAGCTCTGTCTTATGCTGGGATTGCAGCAGGAGCGGATGGACTTATTATTGAGGTCCACCATGACCCCGAAAATGCGATGAGTGATGGGGCTCAAAGTTTAAAACCCGACACATTTGACGAAACCATGAAAAAAGTACGACTTATTGTTGGAGCATTAGGCCGAAAAGTATAACCCTCGAAGGAGGGTTTTTTTCTGGAAAATGGGGCAGGTTATGACTTATTATCTCGATAAATAAATTTTCATTATTTTCATGAGGTTTTTTGTTGACTTGAGGGTGGTGCTTCTTTATACTAATAAAGCGCCCAAAAAATATATGGGTGCATTTGCATGGTAATTTGGTCTTTGAAAACTGAGTATAAGTCAAGAGAAGAGTTTCGATTAAACAATCTATAATTGTAATATTTATGGAGAGTTTGATCCTGGCTCAGGATGAACGCTGGCGGCATGCCTAAGACATGCAAGTCGAACGGAGTTTCACTCCTGCGGCGGACTTCGGTCCAAAGCTTTGTGAAACTTAGTGGCGAACGGGTGAGTAACAGGTAGACAACTTGCCTCAATGACTGGGATAACATCGGGAAACTGGTGCTAATACCGGATAGGATATAGACTCGCATGGGTTTATATTTAAAGATGGTTCTGCCATCACATTGAGAGAGGTCTGCTTCGTATTAGCTTGTTGGTGAGGTAATGGCTCACCAAGGCGATGATGCGTAGCCGAGCTGAGAGGCTGATCGGCCACACTGGAACTGAGACACGGTCCAGACTCCTACGGGAGGCAGCAGTTAGGGATATTCGGCAATGGACGAAAGTCTGACCGAGCAATGCCGCGTGAATGAAGAAGTATTTCGATATGTAAAGTTCTGTTGTAAGGAAAGAATGATAGTGATAGGAAATGATCATTATTTGACGGTACCTTACCAGAAAGCCCCGGCTAACTACGTGCCAGCAGCCGCGGTAATACGTAGGGGGCGAGCGTTATCCGGAATTATTGGGCGTAAAGGGTGCGTAGGTGGCCTTACAAGTCTGAGTTGAAAGCCCACGGCTTAACCGTGGAGGGTGCTCGGAAACTGTAAGGCTTGAATCCAGAAGAGGCAAGTGGAATTCTATGTGGAGCGGTGGAATGCGTAGATATATGGAGGAACACCAGTGGCGAAGGCGGCTTGCTGGTCTGGGATTGACACTGAGGCACGAAAGCGTGGGGAGCAAACAGGATTAGATACCCTGGTAGTCCACGCCGTAAACGATGAGTACTAGTTGTCGGGGAGACTCGGTGACGAACAAAACTAATTAAGTACTCCGCCTGGGGATTACGGCCGCAAGGTTGAAACTCAAAGGAATTGACGGGTACCCGCACAAGCGGTGGAGCATGTGGTTTAATTCGAAGCAACCCGAAGAACCTTACCAGGTCTTGACATACCAATGACATCCCTAGAGATAGGGCTTTCCTTCGGGACATTGGATACAGGTGGTGCATGGTTGTCGTCAGCTCGTGTCGTGAGATGTTGGGTTAAGT
>CAYTXT010000002.1:54881-80893 GCA_964442245.1 uncultured Candidatus Izemoplasmatales bacterium | reverse complement strand
AAGATTCGTATGCACCGTGCTGACCAACGCATGTCCCAACAAGAGCTTGCCGATAAAGTCGGCGTTCGCCGTGAAACCATCGGCAGTTTAGAAAACGAGAAGTACAACCCTTCCTTACAATTAGCATTATTAATCGCAGAAGAACTACATGTACCGATTCAAGAATTATTTCAATTATCGAAGGAGAAATCATGAGTGAATATCAAATTAGTCCCATAACGCCAGACATCGAACCAAAACTTCCAGAAGTGGCAGAACGAGCCTTTGGCAAAGGGGTTGGAATTATCTTACCTAAAAAGAACTTGTGGGGCTTTTATGCTCATCAAGATGGCAAGATCGGTGGCGCAGTCTACATTAAAAAATGGGCCGATGATGAAGGATGCTTAGAATGGATTTATGTCGACCCTTCAGCCCAAGGCCATAAATTAGGTAGCCGATTATTTCGTGCTGGGATTGATGCATTAAATGAGGCCAATCTACCCAAGTTATTTACCCTTGTTCGAGGATCGAATACCGCTTCTTGGGCAATGTTTGCCAAGGAAGGCTTTGTCAAACCTTCGGTGGTTCATACGCTGACTCATTATTCATTAAAGAGTCTATTTCATCGCATCGGTTATCACTTTGCTGATGGGTATAACATATGGGTGAAAGATCCCTCCTTAGCGCTACCGATTCATCCGACTCGTTATGGGTTTATTAAAACCTTTTTGTTTGCGGGATTAATTGGGTTAGCATTGGGATTGTTTGGACTGCGAGGTGTCGATACCTTGTTGATTACGATTTCAACTCTGCTAGGTGTCACGGGGCTGCGAATCCTCATCGAATACGCTGTAGCAAGGTCATATGGACCCCTTCGGTGGAATACCGCACAAGGAGGGACATTATTAAGCTTCCTTGTTGCTCTAACAGGAACATGGTGGCCAAGCTTTGGACACTTTAGTCCTAAAGCAGACATTTACCGGGACAGTGATTATGCTAAAGTCAACGCTTATAGCCGGTTTGCCACATTGATGTTTCATGTTCTAATCTACGTCCTAGCCGCCATTTTTGTTCCAGACTTGTTCGCTAGTGGGTATGGGTTCATCTTGGGCTTTGTCTTAGCAGTTCAACTACTTCCGTCTTTTCCGTTGGACGATTCGGATGGTGCTCGTGTCTATGCTTACAGTAAACCCTTGTATTTTATTGCCATACTTACAAGTATCACGGCGTATATCGCAACGATTGTAATCTAATAAAAAAACGCGACTCCTAGAGTCGCGTTTTCACTGCATCGATTCAATTTCAGCCACTAATACATCAACGGCTTCGGATTCCGGGATCTTACGAATCACTTCTCCGTACTTATAAAGAAGCACTTCGCCTTTGCCCCCTGCAATACCAATATCCGCCATTTTCGATTCACCAGGACCATTGACACTGCAGCCCATGACGGCAATCGTAATTTTCTTTTTTAAATGTTGAATGCGGTTTTCGACTTCATTGACGACGTTGAACATATCGTATTGAAGTCGGCCACAGGTTGGACACGCAATAATCGTTGGCGCATCATATAAATCAAAGTTTTTTAGGATTTCTTTACAAACTTTAATCTCTTCCACAGGGTCGACAGTAATTGAGACTCGGATGGTGTTTCCTAATTCATCCAGTAGAAGATTACCAATCCCGATGGCGTTTTTGACACTACCGCTGATCATTGTGCCGGCTTCGGTCATCCCGATATGAAGCGGATAGGGCCAGCGTGCTGCTGCCAAACGGTTAACATCAAGTACATGACGTAAGTTTGTTGATTTAAAGCTTAAGACAATGTCGTGAAAATCAAGAGAAGTAAGCAAATCAATATTCTTTTGCGCATACTCCAGCATTTGCTCGACAATGTTGTCGTGTGATTTAAACGAGCCACTGTTGACGCCGATACGAATCGGGATACCTGCCTCTTTGGCAGCTAATACAACCTTTTTCACCCCTTCTTGATCGCCAATGTTCGCGGGGTTAATACGAATCTTATCGACCCCTTGTTTAATCGCTTCTAAGGCATAGGTGGGGTTGTAATGAATGTCTGCCACAATTGGAATCGTAATTTGCTTTTTAATCCGACCGATTGCTTTCGCGTCTTCCATCGTTAAACACGCCACACGGACAATTTCACAGCCAGCTCGTTCTAATGCATGAATTTGCGCGACTGTAGCCGCCACGTCACTTGTTTTCGTGGTCGTCATTGATTGAATATAGACTTTATTGTTACCGCCAAGTTGTAATCCTTTGATATACACGGGGCGGGTTTCTGTTCGCTTATACATAGTTCACCGTCATTATTATACTAAAACAGTCGCAACTTCTTGCAAAAACCTTCTTCATACGTATAATTATAAAGTACCTTGGGAGGAATTATGCGCGTAAGTATCGTATTGCAATGTAACGAATGTAAAGAGTGGAATTATATTACCCCCAAAAATAAAAAAAATAATCCCGATCGTCTTGAAATGAAAAAGTTTTGCCCAAGATGTCAGACACATACGTTACATAAAGAGAAAAAGTAGAGAAGAGCTTATTAATGAGCTCTTTTTTATTTTTTTATTATTTTTTAGCACTTAAGTGTTGACAGTGCTAATTTGAGTTTGATAAAGTAAATTAGCAATCAAATTAGTAGAGTGCTAAAGGTGATCTTATGTTAACCAAACGACAAGAAACCATCTTACAAATCGTGGTCGAAGAATTTATCTCTACGGCGGAACCTGTGGGTAGCCGTAATGAGCAAATGGAGGCGCTGGGTTTTTCGTCTGCCACCATTCGCAATGAAATGGCCGCACTCGAAGACCTCGGGTATTTAGAAAAAACTCATACCTCAAGTGGCCGGATTCCCTCCGATATGGGATACCGCTATTATGTCGATCATATCTTAAAGGTGAATCAGCCCAAACAAAGTCAGTTTCCGAAAGTGGATGAACTGTTGGGCAATTACCTATTAGGGAACGAAGAAGTCTTAAAGAAGGCCTTAGAAACAATTTCCGATATGACCAGCTACACCAGTATGATTCTGACCCCGTCGGATTCACGAAGCTTGGTGAAGAAAATTGAGTTGGTTCGAATTGCCCCGAATGAAGCGTTATTAATGATTATTACTGATAGTGGTCATGTCGAAAAACGTAAAGTCTTCATGGACGGCATGGAACTCGAAGAACTAACCAAAGTCGTCACAATCTTAAATGACTTGTTAATTAATACACCTGTGGGTGACATCGCGAATAAACTCGCGTATGAGTTAAACCAAAGCGATCTAAAAGAATACTTACAGTACCATCAAACCTTGATTGAAGCGTTCTTACGAGCCTTTCGTAAGTTTACCGAACAGCAGTTCTACATGAGTGGTCAATATAACCTACTCTATGAACCAGAGTTCAATGATGTGAGTCAAATGCGCCGATTTGTGGAAGCGATGGAAACCAAAGAAATCTTTCGCTTAATCGATACGAAGAAAACAGGAATCACCGTCAAAATCGGACGTGAAAATACGGTTCAATTCTTAGAAAACTGCACCTTGATTAGTGTTCCCTACCAGATTCCTACCGGAGAAACCGGAGCCATCGCGGTGGTGGGACCCCGCCGAATGAACTATAAACGGGTCATCCCGTTACTAGAATATCTCGCCATGAACATGAGTGATTTCGAGAAATAGGAGGATAACATGGCCAAGAAAAAGACTGCCGAAGAACAGGCACCAGAGATTCAAGAAGAACTACAACAAGAACAAACCCCTGAATTGTCCGAATTAGAGTTAACCAAACAAGAATTACAATCACTCAAAGACCAGGTTTTACGCGACCGGGCAGAGTTAGAAAACTTTAAACGCCGGATGAATGAAGAACGAATCAAAGAACGTAAATACATTCATCAAGACATCTTAAAGAAGGTTGTGGATGTGCTCGATAACCTAGAACGAGCCGTGGCTCATGACTATGAAGATGTTACCCGGTTCAAAGATGGACTCGGCTCCGTCATTAAACTCGTGGAGAAGATCTTAACCGATGAATCGGTCGAGAAGATTGAATCCCTACACCAACCGTTTGATGCAAATCTGCATCAAGCTGTCACAACAGTCGTCAACAAAGACGTCGAGGAACAAACCATCGTTGAAGTCTATCAAGACGGATACAAATACAAAGAGAGAATACTACGACCTAGCATGGTCGTTGTCAGTAAAAAGGAGGAATAGATTATGCCTAAAATGATCGGAATTGACTTAGGAACTACCAATAGTTGCGTTGCCGTTATGGAAGGGGGCGAAGCCCGCGTTATCGCTAACCCAGAAGGAGGACGCACCACACCGAGTGTTGTCGCGTTTAAAGGCGACGACATTCAAGTCGGGGAAGTCGCAAAACGCCAAGCGATTACGAACCCGAATACGATTCAATCGATTAAACGTCATATGGGAACCAGCCATAAAGAAAAAATCGATGGAAAAGAATACACCCCGCAACAAATCTCTGCGATGATTCTGCAAAACTTAAAAGCAACCGCAGAAAGCTATTTAGGGGAAAAAGTAACCGAAGCGGTGATTACCGTTCCGGCATACTTCAATGATGCAGAACGTCAAGCGACCAAAGATGCAGGTAAAATCGCAGGGCTTGATGTCAAACGTATTATTAACGAACCGACTGCAGCAGCGTTAGCGTATGGGATTGATAAAACTGACAAGGAACAAACCATCTTAGTCTTTGACTTAGGGGGAGGAACCTTTGACGTGAGTATCTTAGACCTTGCGGATGGAACGTTCGAAGTTGTTGCGACAGCCGGGAACAACCGCTTAGGTGGGGATGACTTTGACCAAAAAGTCATGAATTGGTTGATTGCGGAATTCAAAAAAGAAAACGGCATCGACTTAAATAACGATAAAATGGCCTTACAACGTCTACGTGATGCCGCTGAAAAAGCGAAAAAAGAAGTATCTGGGGTCACGCAAGCACAAATCAACTTGCCTTATATTACCGCAGGCCCTGCCGGACCACTTCACTTAGATATGACCTTAACTCGTGCGAAATTCAATGAATTAACCGCCGATTTAGTGAAAGCTTGTTTAGAACCAGTGCGTCAAGCGTTAAAAGATGCGAAATTAACCAAAAATGATATTGATCAAGTGTTACTCGTTGGGGGTTCAACACGAATCCCTGCCGTTGCCGATATGATCAAAAACGAACTAGGCAAGGAACCGAACAAAGGGGTCAACCCCGATGAAGTCGTCGCGATGGGGGCTGCGATTCAAGCAGGGGTCTTAGCAGGCGATGTAAAAGATGTGCTACTCTTAGACGTCACGCCATTAAGCTTAGGGATTGAGACCTTAGGAAACGTCTTTACGAAACTGATCGAGCGCAATACGACGATACCTACCAGCAAGTCCCAAGTGTTCTCCACCGCAGCTGATAATCAACCCGCGGTAGACATTCACGTTCTTCAAGGAGAGCGTCCAATGGCGATGGATAACAAGACGTTAGGTCGCTTCCAACTCACCGACATTCCACCTGCACCTCGCGGTGTACCTCAAATCGAAGTGTCCTTCGATATTGATGCCAACGGAATCGTCAGTGTTAAAGCGAAAGACCTTGGTACCAATAAAGAACAAAAAATCGTGATTAAGTCCGATACTGGCTTAAGCGAAGCAGAAATCGAACGTATGATTAAAGAAGCGGAAGAAAACGCTGAAGCGGATCAAAAACGTAAAGAAGAAGCAGATTTACGCAACGAAGCAGACCAACTCATCTTTGCGGCAACTAAAGCACTCGATGATTTAAAAGAGGATGTTACCGAGGAAGAAAAAACCAAAGTGAACGACGCTGTCAGCGCGATGCAAGAAGCACTCAAAGGCAGTGATTTGGATGAGATTAAAGCAAAACGCGATGCGTTAAACGAAGCATCTCAAGCGGTGGCGATGAAAGCCTATGAAAAGGCAAGTAAGGCCTCTGGCATGAGTGATCAAGCACCAAATGGTGCGGATGATGTTGTCGAAGCCGACTTTGAAGAAGTCGACGACGTCAAAGAAGCATAATAAAACACCTGAGGTAGTAGAATGGCTAAACGGGATTATTACGAGATTCTAGGCATTGCGAAAAATGCCGATGACAAAGAAATCAAAAGTGCATACCGCCGTTTGGCTAAGAAATATCACCCTGATGTTTCCACCGAATCGGATGCAGAAGCCAAGTTTAAGGAAATCCAAGAAGCGTATGCGGTCTTAAGTGAGCCCGAACAACGGGCTCGCTATGACCAATACGGTCATGAGGGGATTAACTTTAATGGCGGTGGCTTCCAAGGCTTTGAAGGATTTGGTGGGTTTGAAGACATCTTCTCGAGTTTCTTCGGTGGGGGTGGACAACAACGCCGTCGTGATCCCAATGCGCCAATGCGCGGAGCCGATATTCAAAAGCGAATGACGATTGATTTTATGGATGCGATTAAAGGCATCAAAAAGAAAATCAAACTCGATGTTAGTGAGCAATGTCATACGTGTCATGGATCAGGGGCTCATTCTAAAGCTGATATTGGGGTATGTTCTCATTGTAACGGCCAAGGCGTCGTGTACCGAACCGCACAAACTATTTTTGGCCAAACCCGAACCCAACAGACTTGTCCCTATTGCCAAGGGTCGGGCAAGGAAATTAAACGTAAGTGCGATACGTGTCATGGCGATGGCTATGTAACCAAAGAGATTACGGTTGATGTCACCATCCCCGCGGGGATTAACACCAATCAACAAATTCGCTTATCAGAAAAAGGCGAACCAGGCGTCAACGGCGGACCGAATGGTGATTTATATATTGTCATTAATGTTCGCCCGCATGATGTATTTGAACGTCATGATAACGATATTGTGATGGAGTTACCGATATCCTTTTCTCAAGCGGCCTTAGGGGCTGATGTTGAAACCCCGACGGTGCATGGGAAAGTAAATTTAAAAATCCCAGCTGGAACCCAAACTGGATCGCGCTTTCGCCTTCGTGGCAAAGGCGTGAAGAGTGTCAACTCGAGTTATACCGGAGACCAACACGTCATCGTGAAGGTCATTACGCCAGAAAAACTTGATAGTGAACAAAAGAAACTCTTCAAAAAACTTTCAACAACCGATGAAATGAGTTCATCACTTTGGAAGAAATTTACATCAATCTTTAACGACTAACCTTTGGTTGGTCGTTTTCTTTACAACAAAGCTTGAGTGGTCTATAATGGTAGCCGAGTCAAGAGAGGGGGGTTGAGATGCCTAAGACTAAAGTTCGTGATAACGAATCGATCGATGATGCGCTTCGTCGCTTTAAACGCGACCTCATTAAATCGGGAACCCTCGGAGAAATTAAAAAACGCCGATTCGGTTACGTGAAGCCCAGTGTGGAAAAGCGTGAACGTTTAAAAGAGAATGCACGTAAGCGTCGTAAAAAAGGAAATAATAACTAAGAGCGAATTTTCGCTCTTTTTTCATGGCTTTGGCGAAATCGTGTCATGTTCCTTGATATAATAATCAAAAGGGGTGGCTATGACCGTCACAAAACTAGAAGTTCGTTTTACCCACTTTCAAGAAGTGCAAAAAGTCTTTGGCGACTTGGACCGCTTTTTATCAATGATTGAACAACGTTTTCATGTCGAAATTAACTCCACTGGTGATGACATCATGGTGGCGACCGAAGACATTGTTATTATCGATAAACTCAATGCGATCTTCACACTGCTGCAACAACTCGTTGCGAAAAACCAACCGATCTCAGAACGCGATGTTCAAACGATCCTCAACATGGCCGATGCAGGCACCTTAGACCAAGCCGAACAACTCTTTTTTAGCCGTGAGCCGATTATTCGAACGCTACGCGGGAAAATGCTCTACCCCAAAACCTTACAACAACAGCAATACCTCAAAGCCATGCAACAAAAAGCCATGGTTTTTGCAATTGGACCTGCTGGTACCGGTAAAACCTATCTAGCCGTTCTATATGCCCTAAAACTATTAAAAGAAAATACAATTAACCGCATCATTCTGACGCGTCCTGCAGTGGAAGCCGGCGAAAACCTTGGGTTTTTACCGGGTGACTTACGTGAAAAACTCGCTCCATATTTACAACCCTTGTATGATGCGCTTTATGACATTGTCGGTAAAGACCAAGTCGAAGAATGGATTGACCGCAAGGTCGTTGAAATCGCTCCATTAGCCTACATGCGTGGACGTACCTTATCGGATGCCTTTGTCATTTTAGATGAGGCGCAAAACACCACAGAAAAACAAATGAAGATGTTTTTAACTCGGTTAGGCTATGATGCCAAAATGGTCATTACTGGCGATTTATCGCAAGTGGATTTACCAGGACACGCCAGAAGCGGCTTACTCAGTGCCACGAAAATGGTCGATGGCATTCCCGGGATTGAGATCATTCGCTTTGAAAAAACGGATTCTATTCGTCATCCTTTGGTTCAAGCTATTCTTGCAAGGTACGAACAAGACGAACAATGAAATTACTTTGGCAAAACAAAACAAAGCAGTCCCTAAGCCATCTCAAACCGATCGCTCAGCGTTATGTTGAGATTGTGTCAAATCGTTTTCAACTTCCTCATGATGAAGTCTCAATCACGGTAGTGAGCTCAAAAGCGATGCAAACGATGAATCAAAGCTTTCGTGGATTGAATAAACCGACGGATGTCTTAACCTTTCCTGGCGAAGACAGCTACTTAGGGGATATTGTGATTTGCTATTCCGTGGTCGTCGAAAAAGCAAGGGAAGAAGCGATGTCCACCGAAGATTATTTTCGGTTCACCGTGGTGCATGGACTGCTTCATGCGTTAGGCTATGACCATCAAACCCCCAGTGAATATGATGCGATGATGACACTTCAAGAAGACATCATCCAGCAAGGAGTATTATGAAAGAGTTATTACAACAAGCAAAAGAAGCAACAAAATACTGTTATATCCCGTATTCGAAGTTTCATGTGGGATGCGCATTATTGTTCAAAGATGGCAGTGTAGTTACTGGCGTTAACATTGAAAATGCGGCGTATACGGTGACCAATTGCGCTGAACGCAGTGCTTTATTTAGTGCGATTAGCCAAGGCAAAAACACCAAGGAAATCGTCGCAGTTGCTGTGGTGACCGATGGAGTTAAACTTGGGTCTCCTTGCGGTGTTTGTCGTCAAGCGATGTCCGAACTCCTCTTACCCAATACCCCTGTATACTTAGGGTTAATCGACCATCCAACCACCCAAACCACCAGTGTGGCTGAGCTATTGCCCTACGCCTTTTCACCGGAACACTTGAATGGGTAAAAGCGGATTTGTGACCATTATTGGTCGACCGAATGTTGGGAAATCAACATTAATCAACCGCTTGGTTCATACAAAAATGGCGATTGTCTCGGATAAAGCGCAAACCACACGGGATGTCATTCAAGGAATCCTTCATCACAAGGATGGCCAAGTGGTTTTTGTCGATACCCCGGGGATTCATAAGCCTCGTCATGAACTGGGAAACCGAATCAATCAACGTGCACTTCATGCGATTGACCATGTTGACGTTATCGTCTTTGTAATGCCCTACAATGAGAAAATCGGCGAAGGCGATCGGTTTATCCTAGATCAATTAAAAGACATCACAACCCCTGTTATTTGCGTGATTAATAAACTCGATTTGGCACAAAATAAAAATGATGTCCTTCGCGTAATTGAACAAGCCCAGCGTGCCTATCCATTCAGTGAATTTGTCCCGATTTCGGCGTTAGAAAACGATAATATCGAACGATTAACCGATGTCATCATTTCATATTTACCGGAAGGCGAACCGTTTTATCCGGACGATGTCGTAATGACCAAAGCAGAGTCTTGGTGGATTGCAGAAGTGGTTCGCGAAAAGGTCTTACGCTTAACCAATGATGAAATTCCACACTCAGTGGCGGTTGTTGTCACAAAAATGGAAGAAAACGAAGATGGGTATTTGGACATTGATGCCGACATTATCGTTGAAAAGAAAACCCAAAAAGGCATTATTATTGGCAATCAAGGGTCGATGATCAAAACCATTGGTACGCAAGCTCGCAAGGATTTAAATCAACGATTTAAACGAAACATTTATTTGAATTTGTATGTCAAACACGAGAGTGATTGGCGTAACAAACCCCACCGATTACTGGAATTTGGGTATGGCAACGACGAGTAGTGGTTGGGTAGTTAAAACCCAAGAATACCAAGAATCCAGTAAGCTGATTTATTTGATGACTACTATGGGGATTCAAAGCTTTTTAGCTCGAGGCGTACGAAAGTACAACTCGGCATACCGCAGTGTCTTAGAACCCTATCAATGGATTGAAGTCAGCGTAACGGGGTCTGGTTTACCGACCTTAAAAGAAGCAAAGCGCATTAAATCATCATCAACTCTAAAGCTTGAAGCCAGCGCGTATTTACAACATTTAGCTGAACTGTTTTATGTATTGCGAGAAACCATTCCCTTTGAGCAATTGGTCCCGTTCTTGGAGGAAATCTATCCAAAACTACTCCAAGACCCAGAGCCGTATTCCATGATGCTCGAATTAAAGCTATTATATTTATTAGGTGTCAATCCGGTTTTTGAGCGATGTGTGATTTGTGATAACAAAGAACGAATCGGCTTCTCGATTCAAGAAGGCGGTATGGTGTGTCAGACTCATATCTCACCGGATATCATCACCGATCAAGCTGTAATTCTTTCGATGTATCAGCTGTATCATGCTGATATAAACGGTGAATTACCGGAAATTGATGCGGCGAGTTTACGCCGTGTATTAGACCAATATTATTCGTATCATGTGCATGTTGAAACCACGGCACGTTCGTGGATTCGGCAAATTTTTCACTACTAGAGGCTGTTATGAAGATGGAAGACTTAGTACGCTACGCCAAGACGTATGGATTTATATTCCAAGGGTCCGAGATTTATGGAGGACTGGCAAATACATGGGATTATGGTCCACTCGGGGTCGAGCTGAAAAATAACGTTAAACAATTATGGTGGAAACACTTTATTCAACAAATCCCAAATTCCTACGGCGTGGATGCGGCGATTTTAATGAACCCTAAAGTCTGGGAAGCTTCTGGCCATGTTTCTAGTTTTAACGATCCACTCCTTGATTGTAAAAAATGTCAGAACCGTTTTCGTGCCGATACGTTAGTAGAAGATGCGTTAGGCATCGATGCAGACGGGTTAACACCGGCACAACTCGAAGAACTAATCAAAGAAAAAGGCATTGGCTGCCCGGTGTGTAAAGCCAAAGACTTTACGCCAATTCGTCAATTTAATTTAATGTTTGAAACACAACGCGGCGTCACGGGAGATAAACAAACGATTTATTTACGTCCCGAAACAGCCCAAGGCGAATACGTGAACTTCTTAAACGTTCAACGAAGCATGCGCGCGAAGTTACCGTTTGGAATTGGGCAAATCGGGAAAGCCTTTCGAAATGAGATTACACCCGGGAACTTTACGTTTCGCACGATTGAATTCGAACAAATGGAATATCAATACTTCATTCGTCCTGAAGATGATGAAGCAAGCTATGCAATGCTGAAACAAAAAGCATGGGATTTCTTCCTTCGTTTAGGCATTGATCCAAATAACCTTCAATACCATGAACATACAAAACTCGCTCATTATGCGAAAGCAGCCGTTGATATTCAATACCGCTTTCCGATGGGGTTTGGTGAAATTAACGGAACCCATAACCGAACTAATTTTGACTTAACGCAGCATATGATTCATTCCAAACAAAGTCTAGAATACCGAGATCCCATTACCAATGAGGTCTTTGTGCCAACCATTATTGAATCGACAGTCGGGGCGGACCGTACCGTATTAATGCTGTTAGCCGAGCATTACGAAGAAGAAGCAATTGGCGAAGAAACCAGGGAAGTTCTTCATTTACCGGCAAGTGTCGCACCATTTAAAGCTGCTGTCTTTCCGTTAATGAAAAAGCTTCATAGTGAAAAAGCGGTGGAAGTCTATCAACTCTTGGCCAACCGTTTACGCTGTGAATATGATGATACCGGCAATATCGGGAAACGTTACCGCCGACAAGATGCGATCGGAACCCCGTTTTGTATCACGATTGATGAACAAACAATGGTCGATCAAACCGTCACCGTTCGTGAACGGGACTCGATGGCGCAAGAACGGATTGCGATTAGTAATCTAGTGACATATATCGAATCATTCTTATAGGAGGCCCATGGCACTCGCAAATCCCTCAATCGAAGATGTATTAGCTGCTGTTGATATCGTAGATGTCGTCAGCGACTATGTTGAACTCCAAAAAAAGGGCAAAAACCTGGTCGGGTTATGTCCTTTTCATGCGGATTCGAATCCTTCGATGACGGTGTCACCGGATAAACAAATCTATAAATGTTTCTCGTGTGGCGCGGGGGGTAACGCGATTGGCTTTGTCCAAAATTTTGAACAAATTCCGTTTGCTGAAGCGCTGCGAAAGGTTGCAGACCGAGCAGGATTAAAAGTAGAAGTTCGTGCGAAGCCCTATCAGAATTTAATCAAAGCCAACGGGCTAGCCGCTCAAATGTATCAATTTGTTTTATACAATGCTAAAGAAGCGGATCCTGTTCGTGAGTACTTAATCAAACGCGGTGTTACCGAATCGACGATGAAGCGTTTTGGATTAGGCTATGCACCGAAAAAAGCAACGTTGGTTGAGGCTGCGACCAAGCAAAACATTCCTATCTTAGACCTTCAGCAAGCAGGCTTAATCAATAGCGAAAGCGGAAATGAGCTTTTCAGAGAACGCATCATGATCCCGATTGAAGATGGGGACGGTCAACTGATTGGCTTTAGTGGCCGGGTCCTTCAAGGCACGGACAGTAAATACATCAACTCACCGGATACCCCGATTTTTCATAAATCAACTGTCCTTTATAACTTATCCCGGGCTCGCGTGAGTGCCAAACAAAAGAACCGCTTACTCATCGTTGAGGGCTATATGGATGTCTTTGCCCTTGCTGAACAAGGGTTTGACGAAGTCGTAGCTGTGATGGGAACTGCGTTTACCAAAGACCATGCGAAACAACTCCAAGCAGCGAATTATCCGATTTATTTTGTCTTTGATGGCGACAGTGCTGGCCAACAAGCGGCCTTTCAAAGCGCCTTACAAGGATATTCGCTAAACACGTATGTCATCTTACTTCCCCAAGGCAAAGACCCGGATGAATACATTCGCGAATTTGGTAAAGAGGCCTTTGAAACGCTTCTGCAGCAAGCCATTAGTGGGTCGGAGTTTATTTTTAACCGTCTCAAAGGCATGACCAACATTGATAACATCCATCAAGTTCGAACCTTTAAAGACTCGATGTTTAGTTATTTACGAGTATTACCGACAACCGCCCAGGAACGCTATTTACAAAAGATGGCGGACTTCTTGCAAGTGTCGATAACAAGTGTTGCGAATGACTTTAAGACTCCCACAAAAAAACCTGTAGAAATCATCAAAAAACGCGATTATCAAAAGTATGAACGAGCGGAAAAAGAACTTCTCAGTCTAATGAAGACTTCAAAAGATATCGCTTATACGATTGATCAAAAGCTAACCACAATGATGAAAGATTCGCATGAGACGATCAAAGAAGGCTTCATGCGTTATTATCAACAATACAGTGTATTTCAAGCCGAAGCCTTTCTGCCGTTATTACCTCAACCCTTAGTCGAAGAAGCAATTCAAATTCTTCACTTTAGTGAATATCGTTCGCTCACTCAATTAGAAGGGTTATTTGCTACAATGGAAGAGTTCAACTTGCAACAACGAATGCACTATTTACAAAACTTACTTCCCAGCGTAAGCGGCGAAGAACGCTTTACAATAGCGGAAGAAATGCGTCAAATTAGTAAGAAAATTAAAGGAGGCCATCATGAGTAAAAAGAATAAAACCATGGACCCGGTCAAGGTCTTTTTAGGAAAAGCGAAAACCGAAGGATTTATTACCATTTCCGATATTCGTCGTGCCTTTCCTGTTGAAAACGAAGCACTAAAAGTGTTACTCGATGAACTCCAAGCCCAAGGCATTGATATTGTAGGCGAGGAAGAACTCGTTGATATCAAGCTCACCGAGCTCGATGAAGGCGTTCGTGAAATGGCGCTAGATAGTCTTGATGCTTCGGAAGAAGATATTAAAGACATTGAAATGGATGCGGAAACCGTTGTCCGTCAACTCGAAGAAGAATACCGTGCCCAAAAGGCAGAAAATACGGTGGATTTTGTTCGTAGTGACGACCCGGTTCGTATGTATTTAAAAGAAATTGGTCGCGTTGATCTATTAACCACTAAAGAAGAGTTAAAGATTGCCAAAGAAGTCAAAGCCGGCATGAACGCTGAAGTGGAACTCGCTCAGTTACTTGAAGATGGTGTTGAGATTTCGGACGAAAAACGTCGTGAGCTCGATATCATTATTGGAACAGGTGAAGTCGCGAAAAACCACTTGGTGGAAGCCAACTTACGCTTAGTGGTCTCGATTGCGAAAAAACACGTCGGGAAAGGTCTTCAGTTCTTGGATTTAATTCAAGAAGGAAACATCGGCTTAATGAAAGCCGTCTATAAGTTTGACCATACCAAAGGCTTTAAGTTTTCGACCTATGCGACATGGTGGATTCGTCAAGCAATTACCCGTGCGATTGCCGACCAAGCGCGTATTATTCGAATTCCCGTTCACATGGTCGAGCAAATCAATAAAGTCGTTCGCCAACAACGCAAATTAACGCAAGAACTTCGTCGTGAACCAACGGCGCAAGAACTAGCGGATAGCTTAGAAATTAGTGTCGAAAAGATTAAGGTCATTAAAAAGATCTCCCAAGATCCCGTATCCTTGGAATCTCCGGTGGGAGAGGAAGAAGATTCAACACTCGGCGATTTCATCCCCGATGTGGATGCCTTAAACCCGATTGAATATACGACCCGAGAAATGCTCAAAGTCGAGCTAGATAAGGTGTTAGAAACCTTAACCGACCGCGAGGAAAAAGTTCTTCGTATGCGTTTTGGATTACTCGATGGAAAAACCAGAACCTTAGAAGAAGTGGGCAAAGAATTTGGCGTCACTCGAGAACGAATTCGTCAAATTGAAGCCAAAGCACTGCGCAAATTACGTCATCCATCCAAATCGAAACGATTAATGGATTTTATTAACAACTAATGAATCGCCTTGATGCATTAACATTGATGGTCCCGAAAGGGGCCATTGTTGCAGACATCGGAACCGATCACGGCTATTTACCGAAGCGGTTGGTACAAGAAGGCATTAGCTCAAAGGTATATGCGGTCGATAATAAACCGGGTCCCTTGGCCAGCGCGTATGAAAATACCAAAGGAATCCCTGGCATTATCTTAAGTTTGGCGGATGGTATTCAGCAGCTAAGTGATGATGTCACAACCCTTGTTCTAGCCGGCCTTGGCGGTCGAACGATTGTAGAGATCTTACAAAGCATTCCCGGCCATGTCGAAACCGTCATTACGAGTCCCACTGTGGCCGTACCCTTGGTTCGCTATCATCTGGTCGAAAGAGGCTTTATCATTGAGCAGGAGCAAGTGGTCTTTGAAGCTGGAGTATATTATGAACTCCTTCGCTTTACGCGCGGTTCGGCGGAGTATCAACTCATCGACTTTGAAGTGGGACCGATGCTAAAAAGCGATTCGTCTGAGCTTGCGAAAAGTTACCGTAAACATAAAACCCAAGAACTTAAGACCTTACTTGCGAGCATTCCCGAACATGTTGCTAAGCATCAAGAAATTAAAGAATTAATTAACCTTTATCAAACATAAAAAAGGGCCCAATTGGGCCCTTTAGTATTGTGTTAGTCGCGTACTCTAATAGCGTCAGCAGGACATACTTCAGCGCATGCTCCGCAATCAATGCATATCTCTTCGTTGATGATAAACATTGGGTCGCCTTCAGAAATACAGTCCACGGGACATACGTCCACACAAGGTCCTGCCATGATGCAGTCTTCCGTAATAAAATGTGGCATAATTCCTCCTTTATGGATTACTACTCTATTATAACGCTTCATTCTTATAAATAAACCACCAAATAATAGAAAGTTTCTAATTAGTGAAATCTTGAGAGATGACGAAAGTAGTGTACAATTAAGGAGGTAAAAGGAGTCTACATTATGACAATTGAAATTTGGCTATTTATCGTATTACTATTACTCACAGCACTTGCTGGAGGTGGGATCGGGTTTTACATCTCACAACGTGTCACCAAGAAATACTTAAAAGAAAATCCTCCGGTCAGTGAGAAAATGATTCGAATGATGTTTCAACAAATGGGCCGCAAACCTAGCGAAAAACAAATTCGTGAAATCATGCGAAGTATGAGTATTGAATAACCCCCTCGGGGTTATTTTTTTTGCAATAAAAAACCCCTTTTGGGGTTCTTATATTTTAGCTTTGTTTTCGTTACCGTTTAAAATTCGCTGGTAGTTACTGCGGTGACGCCATAGGATTAAGACCATGATCGCAATCATCGGGTACAAGGTGTCGATGCCAATGTTTGTCACAAGTCCGTATACAACAAACATGACGGAGAATAAACTAGAAGCAACCGATACATACTTGGTTAGTTTTACGATTCCTAATGATAGGAGAAACGCAACCAATGTTTGCAGCGGAAAGAGATACAAATAGACCCCAATGGATGTGGCGACCGCTTTTCCACCGCGAAATCCAACATACACAGGATAGCAATGACCTAATGCGGCAACAAATCCAACCCATAAGACATTGATTGGGAAGGATCCATCAAAATAAAGCGAAGCAACAAGTTGCGCTAAGGCAACAGGGATTAATCCTTTGAGGGCATCTAAGACCCCTGCAGATAAGCCTAATTTAGGGCCTAAGACACGAATGCCGTTGGTTGCCCCCAAATTACCCGAACCATGCTGGCGAATGTCTACGCCCCGAAATTTCATGCCAATCAGAAATGCAAAGGGAATCGCTCCCAGTAAATATGCTACAATCAGTACGACAACCACAGACAACGTTTCCATGCTGTTAGCCTCCGAAAAAACATTATAGCATAGAACAGTTTGGGTCAAATAATGATAATATACCTGCGATAGGAGAACTGCATGAGCGTTCGCTACAGTGAACAATCCATCCAAATTTTAGAAGGCTTAGAAGCCGTCAAAAAACGTCCCGGAATGTATATCGGATCGACCGATACACGGGGCCTTCACCATTTAGTATGGGAGATTGTCGATAACGCAATGGATGAGGTTTTGATTGGCGAGGCCAATCAAATCGACGTCATCATCCATGAAGACAATTCCATCCAAGTGACTGATAATGGCCGAGGCATTCCGATTGGTCAACATGCATCCGGCATTCCGACTCCACAAGTCATTTTTACGAAACTCCATGCGGGAGGTAAATTTGGTGGAGATTCCGGTTATAAAATGGCCGGAGGACTCCATGGTGTTGGAGCCAGTGTTGTTAATGCGTTAAGCAAATGGCTAGAAGTAACGGTTCATCAACAGGGTAAAGTTTATACTCAACGATTTGAAGATGGGGCGAATATCATTGGTGAAGCAAGCGTTCGTCAAGGGACCCGTCATACCGGAACAAGCGTATGGTTCAAACCCGAACCTACAATGTTTTCTACCACGTTGTATTCTTACGACACAATTAAAGATCATTTAAAGCAAGCTGCTTATTTAATTAAAAACGTCAAGATTAGCCTCACGGATAAACGCAGTGGGGAAGCTGAGACCTTCCATTTTGAGGAAGGCATTTTGGCATTCGTTAAATCGATCAATGAAGGCAAAGAATCGTTTCATGAACCGATTTACATCGAATCAATCTCTGACATGATTGAAGTGGAATGTGCAATGCAGTTTACCAAAGGATATACCGATAACTTACTATCCTTTGTGAATAATGTTCGCACCAAAGATGGTGGTACCCATGAAACGGGCTTTAAAGTCGGGTTAACCAAAATTGTCAACGAACATGCCAGACGTTTAGGGCTATTAAAAGAAAAAGAAGCCAATTTAGAAGGCGTCGATATCCGGGAAGGCTTAACTGTGGTGTTAAGTATCCGGATTCCCGAAAACCTGTTGCAATTTGAAGGCCAAACCAAAGGTAAACTCGGAACCCCAGAAGCGCGTCAAGCCGTCGAGAATGTAATTGTCGACCGCTTACGCTACTTATTAGAAGAACAAGCAGACTTTGCGCATCAACTGATTAGTAAGTCTGTCGATGCAAGGCGTGTTCGTGATGCCGCTAGAAAAGCACGCGAAGATGCCCGCATGGAGAAAAAACGTAGCCGCAGTGAGGTCTTACTGTCCGGCAAACTTTCTCCTGCCACCAGCAAAGACCCCAAAGAAATTGAACTCTTTTTGGTCGAGGGAGACAGTGCGGGAGGTTCGGCAAAACAAGGGCGAAACCGTCGTTATCAAGCCATCTTGCCGCTTCGTGGTAAAGTCATTAATGCTGAACGTGCCTCGATTACCGATGTATTAAAAAACGAAGAAGTATCAACGATCATTCATACGATTGGCGCAGGCCTTGGTGCTGATTTCGACTTGTCCAAAGCTCGCTACAATAAAATTATCATCATGACCGATGCGGATACGGACGGGGCCCACATTCAAGTCTTACTCCTCACATTTTTCTTCCGTTATATGCCGCAACTGATTGAATCAGGTAAGATTTATCTGGCTCAACCCCCACTATATAAAGTGAATTATGCTTCGGGTAAAAAAGCCTCAGAGTACGCATGGAATGAAGAACAACTCGAGAAACTACTTGCTAAAAATAAAGGCAATATTCAGCGCTTTAAAGGACTCGGGGAAATGAACGCGGAGCAGCTGTGGGATACCACGATGAACCCGGAAACCCGAACCTTAATTCAATTACAAATCGATGATTTTAGTGATGCAGAAGGCCGCATTCGTGTTTTAATGGGGGATTTAGTTGAACCTCGTCGTGATTGGATTGAAGCCAACATCGCCTTTGTCGATGAAGATGATTTCAACATAGGACAAACCAATGAGTAAGAAAAAAGACATCAAGAACGTCCTGACCGAATACACCGAAAAAATCATTGAATCCCGTTTAGAGGATATAATCAGTGAGCGTTTTGCGACGTATTCAAAATACATCATTCAAGACCGAGCTTTACCCAATGTCAAAGATGGATTAAAACCGGTCCAACGCCGCATTTTATACGGAATGTACAAAATGGGGATGTTTAGCGACCGCCCATATAAGAAATCAGCTCGTATTGTCGGGGAGGTTATGGGGAAATATCACCCCCATGGCGATTCCAGTATTTATGATGCGATGGTTCGTTTATCGCAAGAATTCAAAACCAACATGCCTTTGGTTGACATGCATGGTAATAATGGATCGATTGATGGCGATTCACCAGCCGCGATGCGTTATACCGAAGCTCGTTTAACCACAATTGCCGAGCAATTACTAGCTGACATCAACAAACATACCGTTGATTTCATCCCGAACTTTGATGATGAAGAATACGAACCGGTGGTCTTACCGGCTCGCTTTCCCAATTTATTAATCAACGGGTCAACCGGGATTAGTAGTGGTTATGCGACAGATGTCCCACCACACAATTTAACCGAAGTCATGCAGGCGGTCATGAAACGCATTGATGATCCGCATTGCAGCCTCGAAGACGTGATGAGTGTCTTACCCGGACCTGATTTTCCAACCGGTGGCATCATCCAAGGGATTGACGGGATTAAAGACGCGTATGAAACCGGAAAAGGCCGCATCGTATTAAGAAGTATTTATGAAATCAGTGGTTCGCAAATCATCATTCAAGCGTTACCGTATGACGTGAATAAAGCCGCCTTGGTTCGTAAAATCGATGAAATTCGTGCCGCAAATAAAGTCGTTGGCATGACTGAAGTCCGCGATGAAAGCGACCGTGAAGGTTTACGCATCGTGATTGATACTAAAAAAGACGCGGATCAAGACGTCATTATTAACTATTTACTCAAAAACACCCCATTGCAACGTAGTTATAACTTCAACATGGTGGCGATTCATAACGGTCGACCTGAACTGATGGGACTACTTGCCATTATTGATTCGTACATCTTGCATCAAAAAGATGTCATTACCAACCGCAGTAACTATGATTTACAAAAAGCCTTGCTACGCAAACACATTGTGGAAGGCTTAGAAGCGATGGTCGATATTGTCGATGATATTATCGCGCTCATCAAGGAAAGCAAGAACAAAGCAGAGTCCAAAGAAGCCATTATGAAACGATATGGGTTTTCTGACGATCAAGCAGAAGCGATTGTCACCTTGCAGCTATATCGTTTAAGTAATACGGATATTACAGCACTGCGAAAAGAAAACAAGGAATTAACCGCAGATATCAAACGCTTGGAAGGAATTTTATCTAGTGAAGAGCTGTTAAAAACCGTGATTAAGGCTGAAATCGAAGCCTTGCTGTTTGAGTTCGATGCACCACGTCAAAGCCTTATTGAAGACGAAATTGAAACAATCAAGCTCACTGAAGAAGATTTAATTAAAGATGAGCCAACGATGGTTGCTGTATCCGCTCAAGGTTATGTCAAACGTGTCCCCACCCGTTCGTATGGGGCCATGAAAGAAATGGAAGTCGGATTAAAACCGGATGACGTCGTCATCGGGATTTATGAAGCAACGACACTATCGACCTTGCTGCTCTTTACATCCAAAGGAAATTACACCTATTATCCGGTGTTTAAATTACCGGATGTGAAATGGAAAGATTTAGGCACCCACATTTCAAACCTTGTCAGTATTGATGCCGATGAATCGATTGTTTCCAGTGCCGTGGTCAAAGAGTTTAACCCTAAGGTTGATGTCTTAATTACCACACGCAAAGGGAACATCAAACGAACCTCGCTTGCAGACTTTAATGTCACGCGTTATACCAAGAAAATGAAAGCCATCTCTTTGAAAGCGGGCGATAAAGTGGTCAGCGCCGAAGTCGGAAGTGCCTCCACCATTATGGTAACGACAAAGCAAGGCATGGTCAGCGTCTTTGCTAGTCATGAAGTTCCACAATCCGGAATTACCGCTTCAGGAGTAACTGCGATAAAATCGAAAATTAAATCAGATGTGGTAACCGGGGGACACTGGGTCTATCCGGAATCAGATCTTTACGGATTTACGAATCGTGGAAACATTATTCGCACTGATGCCTCCAGTTTTGAGGTAAAAGCACGCTTACGCGTTCCGGTTCAATGGACAACGCCGATTAAGAGTAATCCACACGAAATACTTAATACCTTCATCTTGCTAAAACAAGCGTACCAAAATCACGATAAGGTCAGCATTGAAGCTGATATCCCATTAGTCATTGATCTATTCGACATTAAGTATCCTCAAAGTGATAATGGGAAAAAGTTTGTTACCAACGAACAATCCAACTTCACAAAACTTTGGGCGATTGACCGACAAACTAGCGTCATACCCGTTGAAATCATTGCTCCAGAAGAGCCCGTAAAACATCAAGAACAAGAAGAACAAGAGCTACAAATTGCCCTCGATCTCGATGAAACAGAAGCATAGGCTTCTGTTTTTATTTGTTATCAGAAATCTTTATATGAATATGTTTGTGCTAAAATAAATGTAAGAAATGTGATAAATATAATCACATACTAAATGAGGACTACATATGAGTTGGATAGGACAATTAGATATATTTCGTCTTCCAAGTGATGTGATCATCCAGTTAACTGATGTCTATCAATATAAAGGCCGACAACTGTATCATGATGAAGTCATTGGTCCAGACATCAAGTTATACATTGAACAAACGATGATTCAGGATGTGGAAGAGTTTGCCAAGCTATTAGAACTTCAAGTTACACCAACACGCTTAGCAACGTTAGCTCGTAAAGATATGTCAGCCCGTAATAATGCGGAGAAGACACTGTTAAAGTTCAAACAAGTCTTAAATAACATCATGTATAAAAACAGTACGTTTGCCTTTAGTACTAACGAAATACAAGCCATCCATGCTGTTGTCTTTGAACACATCGCAAACACCAAGTTTGCCCGAACTGAATCGAAATCCAAGTTAATTAGTCAACGCGTCGTCAACAAGCGTTTGGAGCTCGATGAAGTACTAGATCAAATTGAGCCGATATACCGAAGTAATCGTTATGAACGCTTAATCCTTGTATTACTCCTATTTGTCGACTTTTATAACATCAAAGCATTTCAGGAAATGAATGAATATACAGCGTTATTACTGCTTCATTTACTCCTTTTAAAAGCCGGATTTGATAACTTCAAATACGTATCCTTCTATGGCTATGTCAATGAACACCTGGATGAATACAAGAAGGCGATCATTGCAGCAAGTTTTAGCTACGAAGAAGGACTATCACAACCACTACCGATCATCCGATTCTTCTTAAAAGCTTTAGTAGAAACCAGTAAAGAAGTGGCTCAATTAGTTAAAAACCATGAGTATGACCAACAATTAAACAAATCATACTCCTTAGAAAACACGATCTTTAAGCTTCCCCAAGTCTTTCAAAAAGAAGATTTGCGCCGGATTCACCCCGGAGTCAGTGATTCAACGATAAACAGGACACTTGTCCGTTTACGCGAAGAAGGCATCGTTCGACCGCTTGGAAAGGGTCGAAGTGCGAAATGGATGCGAATCCAGAACAAAGACAAGTTCAATGTCGAACAACAAATCACCTTAGATATGCTGATTGATGAGTAGAACGGGAACCCCCGTTCTTTTTCTTTGCCACACACCCAGCTTACGAGGGAAGAAAAAGGAAAAATTAATTGCACTCATCAATATCTGTTTGAATATATTTACTCATAAGAAGAACCCTTTAAAATCGTAGTAATCAAACTCATAAACCCCCTAACTATCATTTGGTAATAAAAAGAGGGGGTTTTAACTAACCCCCTATAACTTCCGATAATATATATTATGTTAAATAGACTAATGTTTAATGTTGTTGCGAAATAAGCGGCCTAGTGTGGAGATGTTGATAAGTCATTTGCTGCTTATTCTTTTTCATGTAGTATATCCTATTTTTGAATAATCTTACTCGATGTCATTCAATATTTTTCTCAATTCTTGGATGTGCTCTATTTTCAATCGAGAAATCTTCTGGTGAGGATTTATCCATCTCAATTGAAAAATAAAAAATCCCCTGAAAAGGGGGATTTGTTTAATTTAGGATGAGTTGGAGTTCTTCCCAAGGGCTAGAAATAAATTGGTTTGGATCTGGATTTGATAAAAATTGGAGCATCTTAGTTTCTAGCATTTGATTTAAGTACTCTCCATCTAGACTTCCTGTAACGCCTAAGAATGGGGTCAATGGCGAAAACATATAAACCATCGAGAAGTCATAGTGCGTTGTTCCTTGAATTTGATATAGCGTGGATTGGCTCGATTTTTCAATTAATGGGATTAAATAACCATTATTCTCACCTGTTTGCCACGCTTCACTACGGATATATAAGACAGGAATGTCCAAGCCTTCATCTAACTCTTCTTGAAGAATGGGTTCTACCCAAGCATCGTAGCCAATAACACGATCAATTCGCTCATCATCCATCGCTGCTTTTACTGCAGCCCCACCGCCGGTGGAATGGCCAAGTGCAGAGATATCAGCAAGGTTAAATTTTCCCTGAAAGAAGCCATTTTCTTCGTTCATTTCAGTAATAAAATCTAGACTAAATATAATATCTGCAGCGTATGTTTCGACAAGTTTATTGGCGAATTCAAGATAGTTTGGCGTTTCCGCACGACGAGGTAAGGCAGCACGATTTAAGTATTCAATATCGGTTTCACTAAAGCGTGTTGCGAGTGAGCCATAGGTGTGTTCAATGCCAATGACAATATAGCCTTGTGATGCCAATTCTTCTGCAAAATCGGTGTGTAATGTTCGTAAACTACTCCAACCATGCGATATAACAACAACGGGATAACTTGATTGGTTCATAGATATTGGTGCATTAATATACGAACTGGAGGGGTACGTTGCGATGTGGTCTAAGATAAATGCAGGGAGTCCCCAATCAGTTGTTAATGCTCGCTTTACTTCAACTCCATCTTCGATCCAACGGGCTTGCTCATAACCATCAATCGTTTCAGCAGGGTACCATAATTGAATCTTAAAGCGGCGATATTCAGCCTCAGAATCATAAAGTTCTTCTCGGTCTAAATCGTCTAAGACAAAGGATTGTGTTCCAATGAGATAATCTCCACCCGGTTCAGGCATCGGATATACCGGGAAAACCCAAAGTAGCGCGAGTGAAATACTCGATAACACGCCAATAACACTCGACTGCAGGATGATTCGTTTAGGCGATGATTGTAATAAAACCACAATTGTCGCACCGACACCTAAATATAGTGGAATTAACTGCCAACGAGGAAGTCCGGTAAAAATATGGACGATAACAACAAGGAGTAAACCAGCAATTACCGCTTTATCTGGCCATGTTGTTCGTCGTTTTATAATCAGTGCAGCCACAATGGCTAAGAGCAAAATAAGATCAAACATAATTATCCCTCTTGGTACTATCTTATCGCATGGATGAAAAAAACGAGCTCATTGAGCTCGTTGAAGTTTACTTGCAGCTGCTTGGTCCATAATCACCGTGACATTCGGATGCTTTTGTAAGATGCTAGCGGGCACTTTATTTGTCACCGGTCCTTCGATCATATTGGCAATTGCTTGTGCTTTATGTTCGCCTGTTGCCAAAATAAGAACCGATTTCGCACGCATAATATCCGCAATCCCCATCGTAATCGCTTTACTTGGTGCCATTTGGCCTAAATCTTTTTTATTGGCAGCTAAGGTGCTTTGCGATAATCGCTCAATATGAACGCCTTGGTTGAAATCACATCCGGGTTCATTGAATCCAATATGCGCATTGCTGCCAATGCCTAGTAATTGTAAATCTACAGGATGAATCAGTAATAGTTGTTGATACTGAAGCACATTCGCTTCTTCATCTCCCATCCCTTTGGGAACATGCATTTGGCGAGGAGGATGGATTAATTTATCCAAAAAGTGATGACGCATATAGTAATGAAAACTCTCTTCATCTAACGGTTCAACGCCTATATATTCATCCAAATTAAAGGTAACAGTCTGAGAAAAATCAACGTTGTTTTCAACCAAAGATTGATAGACCGGAATCATGGTGGAGCCCGTTGCTAAGCCAAGTTTGCTATTTGGGTTTTGCTGGACCTGATCCGAAATGATCTGAGCAGCCGCCTCAGAAGCATCTTGTTTGGTTTGTTTAATAATAAGCTTCATCGTTGATATACCATTGTTCCTTGAACCATGGTTGCTGTGACCGTCCAGTCTTCATCCAAAAATACCAAAGTGGCTGGCTGACCTTCTTGAACGGCTGCTTTTTGATACGACTGTGTCATGGCAGTAAGTTGGGTAATATCATCGGTCATCATGGCTTTGACGTTATAAAGTATAGTTTGAAAATCGAGCGTACTACCGGCCAAAGTACCATCTGCTAAACAAACGGTCCCTGCTTGTTTGGTTACAGGTAGTCCAGCTAATTGATAGCTGCCATCAGGCTGTCCCATCGCTGATACTGCATCGGTAATGAGTTTAATCGCATTTGGTCCTTTAATATCATACACACCGCGTAACACCTCGGGATGAACATGGACACCGTCCGCAATCAGTTCAACATGGAGTTGATCACGGAATAATCCGGCATTGACGACCCCAGGCTCACGGTGATGATACCCACTGGATGCATTATGAAAATGGGTGATTTGACGAGCCCCTTCAGTTATCGCTTGATCGACATCAGCAAGGCTTGCTGCAGAGTGACCAATGCTTGGAATCATGCCTAATGAAACCGCAAAGGATGTAAATAATGAATGTCCCACTTCAGGTGCATAGGTAATGAGTTTAATGTGACCACGTGCCGCCTTTTGACATGCTTCTAATAAGACTTTGTCTGGAGCAAGGATATGCGCGGGGTCTTGGGC
>CAYTXT010000002.1:43027-54781 GCA_964442245.1 uncultured Candidatus Izemoplasmatales bacterium | reverse complement strand
ATATGTTGGTCAATCATTCCCGGCATGACAAAACTGCCCTTCATATCGATTCCCGAAGCAGGGCCAGGGATAATTCGTTTAATCTGATGACCTTCCACCTCGATCGCACCTTCAATAATGGTGGTGCCATCGACGATTCGGCAATTGGTATAAATCATTATAGCTCCTTACGAATTGACAAAGCAGCCCCAACAATTCCGGCATCATTACCGAGTGTTGCTAACTGAAATGTGAGTTTACGTGCACTGTCCCATTTGGCTTGCGCCATATAAGCACGGCGAACGTGATCTAATAAGAACTCGCCTGCATTCGCAACTCCACCACCAATAATGACAACACTAGGGTTCGTGATCACATTAATCGTATGAACCGCTTTCGCTAAATAATGAGCCCATTCTTCCACAACTTGAATCGCAAAGGCATCGCCTGCTTTCGCATAATTAAAAATTTGGCGAACATTCGATGTTTTCTTCACCTTCGTTTCTTTAGGCTTTTTCATGACATTAGCTAAGTTACGAATTCCGGTCGCCGAGGTTAGCGTTTCTGCACAATCGATCTTGCCGCACCCACATTGGAGTTGATATGGGCTTCCCAATGGAAAATGGCCAATTTCACCACCTAAACCAACCGCCCCTTCAATAATTTGAGAATTGGCAATGATTCCGCCCCCTAGACCGGTTCCTACCGTCACCATGAGCCCGTCTTTTACGGGTTCTTTCAGCTGCGATAATTCCCCTAAGGCTGCGGCATTTGCATCGTTCAATAGTTTAATCGTCATCCCCGGAAAGGCCGCTTGAAAGCCGCCGTATACATCCTTGGATTCAAAACGAATGTTAGGAAAATAATCAACGGTGTTTTGATATACCGGTCCTGGTAAGGTAATCCCAATTCCGGCAATATCTGAAAAGGCCAATGAGGTTTTGGCTAGTAATTTATCCACAGCAGCACGCGTTGAGGCAATAATTTTGCCATTGACGGTTGTCTGACTGATTGTGGTCATTAGTTTGCCTTGTTGGACCAAACCTACTTTGATACTGGTTCCACCAATATCAATCCCGATTACATTCATCGTTTATTCCTTCTTTTTCGCACGTGGATGTGCATTTTGAAATGTTTGTTTTAAGCGGTCATTCGACGTATGGGTATAAATCTGAGTTGTCGCAATGTCTTCATGACCTAATAGGGCTTGAACATAACGTAAATCAACGCCAGAGTTTAATAAATGTGACGCAAAGGAATGCCTCATTTGATGTGGATGCATGCTTTCTAATCCCGGAATCAAGCTACTGATGCCTTGTAAGAATTGCCACACACGTTGTCTGGTTAAGACCTTGCCGTTTCGATTTAAGAATAAATGATTCGTTTGGTCTTTGACAAGGTGAACGCGGACATCTGTAATGTAATGGCGTAAGCTTGCAACCGCCACATCATGTAGTGGTACGATTCGTTCTTTGTTGCCTTTACCGGTAACATGGATGAATCCTTCGTTCAAATGAACATCGGATAACGTTAAGGACACACATTCACTGATGCGAATCCCTGTCGCATATAACAACTCTAAAATGGCCGCATTTCGTTGCTGTAGGAGCGTATCACTGGGAATACTATCGATAATCGCCGCCACTGCTTCTTCACTAAAGGTCGACGGAAGTCGTTTTGCTTTCTTCGGGCCTTCGATATCACTCGCAACATTGTCCTTAATGACATGTTCTAAGACCAAATATTGATGAAAGCCTTTAATCGCTGATAATTTACGGGCGATGGTCGAGCTTTTGAGTCGTTTGCGTTGTTCATTACGGATAAAGCGTTCAACGTGGTCTTTTTTGATTTGATCAGGTGAAGTAATCGTATACGTTTGCGCTAAGTAGGCTAAGTACTGATTGATGTCTTTGACATACGCTGAAATCGTGTGCGCACTAAACCCTCTTTCCACCCGTAAATAATAGGTATAGGTTTGCACGTACGCTTTCATAATAACTCCAATAATACATTGGTATTAAGCATCATCCCTTTATCGGTCGGTTTAATCCGGGACCCGTCTTGTATGAGATAGCCTTCAGCCACAAGCTTTTCAATATTATACCTTGAAGCAAAACTCTCATTCGTGCGAGCTTGATACTCTCCTAGGTCAATGCCTTGGGATGTACGTAACCCAACAAGCACCATTTCTTCGGGTAGGTTACGGGCTTCTTCATATCGAGCCGGTTCTGTGGAAGCAATATAACGTTCGATATCTTTGGTATTGCGATATCTAATACTTGACGTTGTTCCCGTTGCGCCTAAGCCAATTGCCGCAACATCATCCGCTTGCCAGTAATGCATGTTGTGATAGCTGATGTCGCTTTTGGTATAGTTTGAGATTTCATACTGAGTAAATCCCGCTTGTTTCATATGCTGCATAATCCACGACATCATCTCATCGTCTTGATCGTTAGGCAGATATTCTCCCTTGAGATACTTCGTGTAATGCATCGTATTGGGTTCTAAAATTAGCGAATACCAACTAATATGATCAAGGTCTTGAATCTCATTAAAATCGCGTTTAACGCCTTCTAGCGTTTGAGCTGGTAAGTTATAGATTAAATCGATACTTAAGCGAAAAGGACGCTTTTTAATCAGTGAGATGGCATGTCGAGCAACATCTGCACTGTGAGTTCGACCCAGTTCTTTTAAAATCGCATCATCAAATGTCTGAACCCCTAAACTAATGCGGTTCACTGTGGTGGTTTCTAACGCATCTAACAATTGATTAGTAATATGGTCAGGATTGGCTTCCAAGGTCACTTCTTTGACTGTAGGAAGTAATTGTAAAAAAGGAATCAACAAGTCTAATGAGACACTCGTTGGGGTTCCCCCACCGATGTAAATCGTATCAATATCTGTAAAATCAATGGTTCCAAGGTCGTGAGTTAGTTTCTCCATGTAGCGTTTTTTTGTTTCATCACTACGTACCATTTTAACAAAATCGCAGTACGCGCAAATCGCATCACAAAACGGGATATGGATATATAACCCTCTAGTCCTCATCAATACTCAAGACGGCCATGAAGGCTTCTTGTGGGACTTCAACACTACCCACGGCTTTCATCCGTTTCTTCCCTTCTTTTTGTTTCTCTAAGAGTTTCTTCTTACGCGTAATATCGCCACCATAGCATTTCGCTAGGACGTTTTTACGCATCGCTTTAATGTTGGTTCGAGCAATGATTTTAGACCCAATCGCTGCTTGCACCGGCACTTCGAACATTTGTTGGGGAATCACTTCTTTGAGTTTAACGGTAATGGCTGCGCCGCGTTTATAGGCAAAATCTTTATGGACAATCGTCGATAAGGCATCGACAATTTCTCCGTTTAGTAAAATATCCATCTTTACAAGAGGTGCTTGGGCATAGCCTTTAAGTTCATAGTCAAAACTTGCATAGCCCTTTGTGGATGATTTTAACTTGTCAAAGAAGTCAAAAATGATTTCTGATAACGGTAAGTCATATCGAATTTGCACACGGTTTGCATCCAAATAACTCATATCGCGAAAGGTTCCGCGTTTGGCTTGGCATAATTCCATAATTGCCCCGACGGTATCGTTTGGGGTAAAAATCGTGGTTAAGACCATCGGCTCTTCAATGTACTTCACCTGATTTGAGGGTGGAAGTTGGGATGGATTTTCAATGGAAATCATCGTTCCATCACTTAAATACACATGATAAATAACACTCGGTGCAGTGGTAATGATATCGAGTTTAAATTCTCGTTCTAAGCGTTCTTGGACAATTTCCATATGCAGTAAGCCTAAGAAGCCAACCCGAAAGCCAAAGCCTAAGGCTTGCGAGGTTTCAGGTTCATAGACCAAGGCTGCATCATTAAGTTGTAGCTTTTCTAAGGCATCACGGACGTCTTCAAAACGGCCAGCATCCGTCGGAAACAACCCACAGTACACCATCGGTTTCATTTCACGGTACCCTGGTAACTTGGTTGAACGACGTTTTGCGTGTGTGATGGTATCACCGACCCGAACATTCTTGATACTGCGAATCGCAGCCGTCACATATCCGACATCGCCAGGACCTAAGACATCACGTTTGGTTTCTTTGGGCGTATGGGTTCCGACTTCCACGACTTCAAACACCGCACCGGTCGCCATCATGACGATCTCATCGCCTTTTTGGATCGTCCCTTCCATGACCCGAATTTGGGGAATGACGCCACGGTATGTGTCATAGTAGGAATCAAAAATTAACGCTTGTAACGGCGCATTCTCATCGCCAATTGGGGCAGGGACGCGTTCTATAATTTGAGCTAATACTGCTTCTACGTTGATCCCGTTTTTAGCGCTAATTAACGGAATGTCTTCAGCAGGAATGCCCATCAATTCTTCGATCTCTTCAATCACCCGCTCTGGTTCAGCGGCAGGTAAGTCAATTTTATTAATAATCGGAACGATTTCTAAGTTGTTATCCAAGGCTAAAAATAAATTGGCCACGGTTTGAGCTTCCACACCTTGGGCGGCATCCACAACAAGTAAAGCCCCCTCACAAGCGGCTAAGCTGCGGGAGACTTCATAGGCAAAGTCGACGTGACCTGGGGTATCAATCAAATGGAAAATATAATCTTCGCCTTGATACTTGTAGGTTAGTTCGACGGCATTGAGTTTAATCGTAATGCCTCGTTCTTGCTCCAAGTCCATGTTATCCAAATACTGCTTTTTCATGTCTCTGGCATCGACGGCATTCGTGAGTTCTAAAATGCGGTCCGCCAAGGTGGATTTTCCATGGTCAATATGAGCAATGATGGAGAAGTTACGTATTCGTTGTTGTCGTTTGAGTGCCATACAATCCTCTGTAGTATATTACATTATTTTCGCTAACTTTACACGTTCAAGCGTGTTTTGAGACAAAAAAAATAAGAACGATTTGTTCTTACTTTTTCGCACACGATAAGCCATGTTCTGTACCTTACGGTGGTAATCATTTATCTGTCTTTCGACCTCGAGATGCATTTGGTTCTGCGTCTCAAGTGCCCCTACCAAATTTGGGTTTCTAGCTTGTGGGGTTTACCCGTTCCACCCTTCGGTTTCCCAAAGGTTCGTCGCTGTGGCACTTTCAGAGGATCATCATAGTTTCCCGTAGATGAGGACCTCGCCGTCACCGATTCCTCGGTGCCTAAGGTTATGGTTTCCCTTAGCACAATCACTCCAAGCATTACAGCTTGGGCTAGCATGGACTTTCCTAACGTTGCCGCTCGATTACCTGCGTGCTCTATTATGGTATATAAATGGTTATCACAAGTCAACGCTTGACTTGCGCTTCACTGGTGAAGCCAATTAATCGGTCCGCTAAGACCTTTGCATCTTCTGCGTCATGCGTCACCATAATTGTGGTCACGCCGTATAGTTTAATAATCCATCGTAGTTCTTTACGAATCTGTTGTTTTAAATCGGCATCTAAATTACTAAATGGTTCATCGAGTAAAAGTAGCTTTGGATTCGGCGCAATCGCACGGGCTAACGCCACGCGTTGTTGCTGACCCCCGGATAACTCATAGGGATAGCGGTCTTCATACCCGGTTAAGCCAATCAGTTTTAACATTTGGGTCACGATGCCTCTAGCATCATTGGTTTTACCTTTTAACCCAAAAGCAATGTTTTGATAGACCGTCATATGGGGAAATAACGCGTAGTCTTGAAATACCATACCAATCGCACGGTCTTCGGGACTCACATTTATCTTTGGACCAAACACAGTGGTGTCGCCAACGATAATCGATCCGTTGGACGGAGTTTCTAAACCGGTAATTAGACGAAGTAACGTCGTCTTTCCACTACCGGATAACCCTTGAATCGCCACAATTTCTCCTTGCTTAATCGCTAAGGAAAAGTCTTCGATTAACGGTTGGTCTTGATGATAACGAAAGGATAATCCTTCGATGTTAACGTCCATAACGTACTCCTTTGGGGTTCATCACCATGTAAATAATACCACTCGAAACAATAATCATCACAAGCGCTGCAATGGCCCCCATCGCGACTTGTTCTTCTGCGGCATAACGGTAGGTCAAGGTCGCTAGCGTATTGAAGTTAAACGGTCGCAAGACAAGCGTTAACGGAAGCTCCTTGATGATATCGATGACCACTAAAATAAAGGCACTGGTAATGCCTGGTAAAATCATTGGCAAATCCACCGTCCATAACGTATTCAGTTTGCCGCGACCTAAGACATACGCAGCATTCGTAAAGTTCGTTCCAATCTTTTGATATGCCGATTCAATCGAGTTATACGCAATCGCTAGAAAACGAACAATATACGCTGATAACAACATAATCAATGAACTGGAAAATAAGATTCCGGAAATGTTCGGGCTAATTTGCGATGTGACCAATGAAACGCCATCATCGAGCCTTGCGAAAAACAGCAACACGACAACCGCCACAACGGCCCCTGGAATCGAGTAGCCGAACATACTGATACGAAGTAGCAAGGTATTAACGAACGAAGCTTTACCGCGTCCCATATTCGCTAAGAAAATACTAATCATGATGATCGATAACGCCGCAACAACCGCAACAAATAAGGTGCTCCCAATCGCGGAGAGTAAATTAGTATTAATACTGCGCTCATACGTTTGTAACGCCCAAATGCCTAATTGCACGAGCGGAATCCCAAAGCCAACGAGTAAGATACTTCCTAAGTAACTAATTACCCCAAGGGTTTGATTTTTCGATAATTCCAAACGAACCAGTTGCCTCGCTTTGGTCGTTGCATAGGCAAAGCGGCGTTTATTACTAAATAAGCGTTCACTGCCTAACACCAAGACCACCACTAACAATAACCAAAAGGAAAAGCGTAAGGCGGTCTCAATTTGGCGAAAGCGAAACCAACTACCGAAGATTAAGGTCGTAAAGGTGACAATCCCAAAATAATCCACCAAGCCAAAGTCACTTAAGACTTCCATGATGACGAGTACCACACTACCAATAATGCTTGCACGAAGGAGCGGTAAACCAAAGCGGAAAAATAAGGGCCATCCTTGAATGCCAAACAAACGTGCAGCATCAAACATTGACGCTGATTGACGTCGTAAGAAAGAACGAACCACAACGTAAACATATGGATATAAGCCCAGAGAAAATAAGAGTATCGCTCCCCCTAAGCTCATTACGCTAATATAGTCATTAAATAACGAATAAAAGGCTTGCTGAAGCGGCGAGGAAAAACGTAAGACATCGACATACACATACGCCAAGATATAACTAGGAATCGCCAATGGAAGCATGAGTAACCAGCTTAGTAGCTTACGACCTTTAAAATCATAAATTGTCGTCAACCACGCGGCACTCGTGCCAAAGATGGCGGATAATAATCCCGTTCCAATAATTAACCAAAACGTATTAATACTGGCCGTGACAAAACGTGTTTCTAACAATAAGAAATACTGTGAGGTTGCTGGCGCAAGAAAGACCCCGAAGATGGGAACCATCATCAGGGTCATCATGCTTGCGATAAACCACGTTGTATTTCTAAAGGGATGTTTCAATGAATTGTCCTTTTACTGCCAGCCTGCTTCTAACATAATTTCATAGGCCTCTTCTATATTAGCCCCAATGATGGCAAATGGCACCTCTTCACGCTTAAATTCACCAAAACTTGCCAAATATGGATGCGGTTCAACATTCGGATTCACCGGATATTCAAAGTTATTATCCGCAAATTCTCGTTGACCTTCTTCACTGGTTAAAAACTCCAATAATAACGTCGCATTATCAACATTCTTCGCCCCGGCAACAATCCCAGCACCGGAGACGTTAATGTGCGTTCCTGTGGTGTTTTGATTCGGGAAAAAGACACCTAAACTATCGGCTACAGCCACATCTGCAGGATCACTGGAATGTTTCAGTAAACCAAGATAATACGTATTCATAATTGCGATGTCGCCAATGCCTGCCGCAACCGCACGCGCTTGATCGCGGTCATTACCTTCAGGACTTCTCGCAAAATTCGAGACCCACCCTTCGATCATTTGACGGGTTTGCGTTGCACCGTACAGTTCGATAAATGCTGCAATCATATTTTGATTATAGGCATTGGATGACGTACGAACGACGATTTGATCTGCAAATGTCGGAAACGCCAACGCCTCATACGTTGATAACTCTGAGGCATCGACACGGTCCAATGCATAGGCAAAGATACGCGCTCGCATCGTTAACCCTGTCCAAAATAGTTCAGGATCATATAATCCTTCTTCCACTTGCGAAGTAATCGTTGAGGATTCAAACGGTTGTAAGATGCCTTGTTCTTTGGCTTCTTCTAATAGCGAAATGTTAACGGTCATAAACAAATCCGCTTGCGTGTCAGAACCTTCGGATAAAATTCGTTCTAACAATACATCGCCACCGGCTTGAATGATGTTAACTTTAATCCCGGTTTCTTCCTCAAATCGGTCATAAAGCTCTTGGTCTGCATCATAATGACGAGACGTATATAAATTCACTTCACCACCTGTGGTCTCACAAGCAGCAAGAATAACTACCATCCCGAAAAGGGATGAGAGTAATGCTAATTTTTTCATGAAATGTTCCACCTTTCAACCAATTATAAATTTTATAAATAAGACATGCAAGGAATACGATAAACTTGTTATCATGCGAAAAATGGAACCTTTACAATTTTTAAATAAAACGACCTCATCGAGGTCGTTATTGTAAGAGGTCTAAAATTTCCTTTGTCGAGGTTGCTCGTAGAATTTGTTCTTTTAATTCAGTTAATGATGAGGTGTCGATCGAGGCGATATGAGCTCTCATTTCAAGCAAGGAAGCAATCGAGACACTAAATTCATCCAAGCCTAAGGCTAGTAATAATTTAGTCGCTTCGGTTTCACCCGCCATCGACCCGCACATGCCTGTCCATTTTCCATGACGATGAGATGCATCGATTGTCATGGAGATCAAACGGATGACGGCAGGATGATAGGGTTGATATAAATGTTTGACGCCTTGATTCATCCGGTCAGCAGCCATCGTGTATTGAATTAAATCATTTGTACCGATGCTAAAGAAATCTACATGGGGAGCTAGCATATCAGCGGCAACCGCAGCGGCAGGAATTTCGATCATCACTCCAACTTCATAATCCCCAACGGGTTTACCTTCGGCTTGTAGTTTTTGTGCTTCTTCGTGTAAGACATCTTTTGCTTCTTGGAGTTCTTCGACCGTTGCAATCATCGGAAACATAATGCGCAGTGGTCCTTTAGCAGAAGCTTGAAGTAACGCTCGTAGCTGGGTTCGAAACAAAACTTGTTCTTTTAGGTTCAAGCGTATTCCACGAACGCCTAAGAATGGGTTATCTTCTTGGGGTAAGTTTAAATAAGGAACGACTTTATCGCCGCCAATATCAAGGGTACGAAAGATCACTTTATGAGGCGCAGCAAGTTCTACCGCACGTTCATAAATACTAACTTGTTGAGCTTCTGTGGGTTCACTACTTGCGGATAAGAATAATAACTCGGTTCGAAAGAGTCCAACGCCATGCGTCGCCCGTTCCACTGCTTTTTCTAATTCATCAATGCTGCCGATGTTAGCCGCGAGTTCAACGTGTTTGCCATCTTGGGTCAGTGTATCTTTGGTTTTAAACTGAGCTAGGCGTAATTGTGCTTCTTGATACGCTTTGGCTTTTTGGTCAAAGCTTGCTAAATACGAAGCATCCGGCTGAGAAGCAACTTCCCCATTTGAACCATCGACCACAACAATTTGGCCGCTTTGAATTTCTTTGGTTGCATTGACACACCCAACAACAGCCGGAATTTCCAGGCTTCGGGCAATAATCGCAGTATGTGAGGTACGACCACCGATTTCGGTTACAAAGGCTTTAATAAATTCAGGATTTAAAACCGCGGTGTCTGAAGGACCTAAATCATGAGCAATCAAGACAACGGGTTCATTAATTAATGCTAAATCATTCGGAATCCCACCCGATACATAGGTGGCTAAGCGGTTTGTTATATCTAAAATATCTTGAGCACGCTCTTTCATATACGCATCATCCATGCTTGCAAACAGTTGATAAAAGGTTGTCTGCGCATCGATTACGGCGTATAAGGCTTGATGGCCTTGGTCAATCAGTTGCTTAATATGAGCGGTTAATGAGGGGTCTAATAACATTAATAAATGAGCCCCAAAGACTTCAGCAGCCGCAGGCGAAACCTTGGTTGCCGTAATTTCTTCCAAGCGTTTTAAATCCGCTTCTGTTTTCGCCAAGGCGGTGGTTAATATTTCATGCTCTTTGGCAGCCTTGTATGTAGTTGCCGCATCTGGAGTAAACAATGGTTTTTCCAAGACGAGGCTTTTTGCATGGCCGTATCCACTGGATGCGCCAATTCCTTGTAATCGTTTCATGAATAGGTCTCCTAGCGCTTTATTATAACAAGAAAAAAGAAAGACATTAGTCTTTCTTGGTTTCCTCTTCAATTATTTTATGGATTCGTCTTGTACAACCCATACAGCCTGTATTGGCGGTCGTTGCTTCTTGAATCGCCTCAATCGTATCATCGCCGCGGCGAATCACCGCACGAATTGTTTCTTCATCAATTTGTGAACAAACACAAATGATTTTACTCATGAGCCTCAGGTTTCGCTTTTTCTGGGACGGGTAACGTATCTTTACGCGACAAGTCAATGCGTCCTTTTTCATCAATCTTGATGACTTTAACGTTGATCTTATCTCCGAGTTTCACGACATCTTCAACGTTTTCAACACGTTTGTGGTCAAGTTTCGACACGTGTACAAGGCCTTCGGTCCCGCTCCATAATTCGACGAAGCAGCCAAATTTTTCAATGCGTTTTACAACGCCTTGGTACACTTCACCAACTTCGGCTTCTTTGGTTAAATCTTTAATAATTTGCATCGCTTTTTTAATCGGTTCCATGCTGGTATGCATGATGAAGACTTTACCATCTTGGTCGATGTCAATCTTCACGCCGTCCGCACGTTCAATGATGCTTGTAATCATCTTCCCACCCGGTCCGATAACATCACGGATTTGGTCTGGTTTGATGTACATAATCATAACTTTAGGGGCAAACTGACTCACTTCTTCGCGTGGTTGGTTGATCGCGGATAGCATGTTTTCTAAGATTTGAATTCGGCCAATTTTAGCTTGTTCTAATGCTTCTTCAAGGATTTGTCGAGATAATCCGGCAATTTTAATGTCCATTTGAAGGGCAGTAATTCCCTCAGCGGTTCCTGCGACTTTAAAGTCCATATCGCCAAGGTGGTCTTCTAATCCTTGGATATCGGTTAAGACCGTATACGCTTCATCATCCGTAATCAGCCCCATCGCAATTCCGGCAACCGGTGCTTTAATCGGGACGCCTGCCGCCATTAAACTCATGGTTGAGGCACAAATACTAGCTTGGGAGGTTGATCCATTGGATTCTAAGATTTCACTCACGACACGAACCGTGTACGGGAATTCTTCTTCATCTGGCATCACCATTTGTAAGGCACGTTCACCTAAGCTACCATGACCAATTTCACGACGACCTGGAGGGCCATATCGTCCGACTTCCCCAACACTAAAGCTTGGGAAGTTGTAGTGGTGCATGAAACGTTTTTGTTCCACTTCTTCGTTGAGTCCATCAATCACTTGATAGTCGCCTAAGGCGCCTAATGTTGTAATACTCAAGGCTTGCGTTTGACCACGGGTAAACATTGCGGACCCGTGCGTACGCGGTAAAATGTCAATTTGTGAATCCAGAGGGCGAATCTC
>CAYTXT010000002.1:0-42927 GCA_964442245.1 uncultured Candidatus Izemoplasmatales bacterium | reverse complement strand
GCTGCTTTAATTTCTAAGATGAAGCCAATTAAATCTTTAATCGCTTCATGACCGAACATAATCGCATCGATCATATCCGCTTCACTGACTTGTTTAGCACCCGCTTCCACCATGTTAATCGCATCGACAGTTCCCGAAACAGTTAGGTCAATGTCCGATGCTTCAAGTTGTGCTTTCGTGGGATTGATAATAAATTGTCCGTCGACACGGCCAACGACAACACCAGCGACCGGGTTATTAAACGGAATCGAGGAGATCGTTAACGCTAAACTAGACCCAAATAATGCCGTCATTTGCGGTGAATGATCTTCATTCGACGATAAGACCGTCGCGATGACTTGCACTTCGTTTTTATAATCCTCTGGAAATAGCGGTCGTAGAGTACGGTCAATCAAACGTGCCGTTAGTGTTTCTAACGTACTTGGACGTCCTTCACGCTTAAAGAAGCCGCCCGGAATCTTCCCGGCTGCATACATTTTTTCGTTGTATAACACGAGTAGTGGGAAAAATCCCATCTGACTACGTTTCGTGGAGGCTTGCGCCACACTTAAACAAACAGTGTCGTTAAATCGGACAAAAATCCCGGCATCGGCTTGTTTTGCAATTTCACCATATTCCACCGTCAAGGTGCGGCCGGCGAAGGCCTTTGTAAAGGTTTGTTTCATATTTTCTCCATCTGTTACATCTTACCATAGGACAAGGGTGTCCTAAAAAAAGAAAAACACTTGTAACAAGTGTTTATCGGCGTAATCCTAATGCTTGAATTAAAGTGCGATAACGGTTAATGTCTTTGCCTTGTAAGTAACGAAGTAAATTACGTCGGTGACCAATTTTCTTCATCAATCCACGGCGTGAGTGAAAGTCATGAATATGAGTTTTCAAGTGATCATTTAAGACTTCAATCTCTTTGGTTAATACCGCGATTTGTACTTCAGGCGATCCGGTGTCGCCTTCTTGGCGAGCAAATTCCGTAATAATCGCTTGTTTTACATCTTTTGTTAACATTGTTTTCTCCTTTTTTTAATTGTCGCTGCTAATCAGCGTGAAGGGTTGGAGAACCACATCACAACGAGTAGAGCCGAAAATCATTGTACTTGAACTTAGCTTGATTGTAAAGCAAGAATCCGTGTTTTTGCTGTTTCGATATCTCGCTGAATTTGTGCGACGAGTTCATCAACCGAGCCAAACTTCATTTCATCACGAATCCGGGAAAAGAATTCAACTTCGACAAATGAGTCGTACAAGTTATCGTCAAAGTCTAAGACATGGACTTCAATCGTGCGCTCATTACCGGCGCCAAAGGTAGGGTTATAGCCAATATTGCAAACCCCGTAATGCGCATCTCCTTGAACACTAAAGCGGACCAAGTACACACCACCTAAGGGAATCAAGTAAGGGTACTTGAGGGCAATATTAGCCGTTGGCACGCCAATTAATTTACCTCGGCCTTTGCCATAGACAACGCGGCCCGATACTTTATACGGTCGACCGAGTAATTGGGTTGCGGGTTCGATTTGTCCTTCACGTAAATGTTGTCGAATGAGTGAAGAGGCGACACGAACTCCATTTAATGCGCGTTCATGAAACTCAATCGCTTCTATCAGGTTATTGGAATCCGGTCCAATTGTATGAACCGTTCCTTGGCCGCCTTGACCATAGCGGTTATCATCACCAGCGACGACCAACTTTACATTTAGGGGAAGTAAAAATTCTTCGACAAATTGTTGGTGGGATAAACCTGCGACTTGGGTTGAAAATTCAATCACAAATAAATAATCAATGCCAAGCGCTTCACAGACCTGGGCTTTGATTTCTAAGGGCGTTAAATATGATTCTTCATTCGCGGGCTTTAATACAAAACTAGGTTTGGGATAAAACGTCACAATGCCAGATGCTAAGTTTCGTTTTTTAGCTTCGTTGATCGTTGTTTGAATTAAGTCTTGATGAGCAACATGAACCCCGTCAAAAAATCCGAGGGCAACAGCCACCCCTTGTTGGACCGGTGCCACCGGTTGTTGGTAGGTTAGATGATTAATCTTCATAAACAAAGACTCTCGATGGAATGACCATCTCTCCTTTCGTTTCATAAATTGCTAGGGCACGGTGACGACGAAACACAACAGACCCCGTAACCCCGTAAGTATTTAGTAACGGTTTCCCCCTGAAGATGGCTAATGCCGTTTCTTCATCGACTTCTTTGACAGGGTAAGGTAGTGCTTCTTCAATCGACATCATCGGCGTATCGCTCGATAATTGATCTAATGCTACGGCATCTTTTAAATGAAAGCGACCACTATGTGTGCGGCGTAAGCGAGCAAGATGCGCTGGAATCCCCACTTCATCCGACAAATACTGAACTAGGGAGCGAATATACGTGCCTTTTGACACCACCAGATCGAGTTCAATCGTTGCTTGCTGATCAGCAATAGTCAACTCACCTGCTGTTACTTTTAATACCCGCATCGGTCGTTCATCGACATCGACTTCAATGCCGCGGCGTGCATATTCATATAATTTCTTGCCGTCGACTTTGATCGCAGATACTTGTGGAGGTTTTAGTTTAGTAATGGTGGTTAAGCGAAGGATCGCTTGGCTTAACTTAGGGACCGTGCTAACTGGCTGATACGCAGTGGTTTCTCCTGCAGCATCCAAGGTGGTCGTTGCTCGACCAAACGAAACCAACGCCTGATAGCCTTTATCGGCTTCTTCCAAATACGGAATGATTTTGGTCGCCTGGCCAAAACAAAGGACCAATACCCCTGTTGCATCAGGGTCGAGCGTTCCGGTATGACCGATTTTCTTTTGATTAAATATTTTGCGCGCTTTGTTGACCACATCATGTGAGGTCATCCCAGCGGGTTTATCAACAATAATGACGCCGTTCATAGTAAAACAATCGCTAACGTTCCAACAATGAAACAATAGATCGCAAGCCAGTGAAGCTTACGTGCTTCCACAATCCGAATAAAGGATCCAATCATAATGTACGTCCCAGAAGCAGCGGTAAGTAAATAGACCATTTCCCAGCCACTAAAAACCATCGCAGTATCAGCAGAAACAACACTCCATGCACCAGCGGCAATCGATATTGGAATATACATCATTAGGCTAAAACGTAAGACCGATGAGAATTCTAGTCCGCGAAATAATCCCATTATGGTGGTTAACCCACTGCGGGATAATCCCGGCATAATCGCGACAGCTTGAGCAACACCAATGAAGGTTGCATCAGTGTAGGTGAGATCTAAACGAGAGGTCATGGGACGACGATGAATCACAAACAGTAAGACTCCAGTGATTAACAGCATCAGACCCACAACCGCTGGGGTTGCGAATTGTTCCACGACATCAGCAAGCAAAAGGCCGGCGACCAGCGCAGGAATCGTAGCAAGTCCGACTTGGATGATGTAGTGAAGATGAGGCTTATCTTGTTGTTTAAGTTCACGAATCGCACTTTTAATAAGTGTGATAATAAAGGTTTGATAATAAGCTAAAACGCCAAATAACGATCCTAGATTTACAAAGGCTTCAAAGGTGAGGCCGGGTTGATCGATACCAAACCACGCTTTGGCCAAGACCAAATGCCCACTCGATGAGATGGGTAGGGGTTCGGTTAAGCCTTGTAGTAGTGCAAGTAACAGTTCTAATAAGCGTTCCATGAAGTTATTGTAGCACTAGGACAAAAAAAATAAGAGATGAAATCATCTCTTATAATTGGGCTTCGATTAATTCAACCAACTTCGGTTTTGGCATAAATCCAACTTGACGTGCTACTTCTTTGCCATCTTTGACAACGAGTAGGGTTGGAATGTTACGAACACCAAATTCAAACGCTGTTTTTTGGTTCGCATCGACATCAATTTTGACAATTTTGAAGTCACTGCGTTCATCCGATAATTGTTCTAGGATGGGGGCAATCATTTTACATGGACCACACCAGTCAGCGTAAAAGTCGACAACGGTGACGCCCGATTCTACTTGTTCTTTAAAGTTGCTATCTGTCGCGTATACTAACATCTTAATATCCTCCTTAACGACCACATTTATCGTACGTTATTTTAAGAAAGACTTCAACTTGAATGCACTATTTGAAATGCACCACGGTGACGCCTTGACCGCCTTCAGCCGGTTCGCCGTAATGAAAGTGATCAACCCCTGTTTGACGCTTCAGTAATTCCTGCACCCCTTGACGCAAAGCATGGGTCCCAAACCCATGAATAATTCGAGCTTGTTTGAGGGTGCTAGTTAGAATATCATCCAAGTATTTTTCCACTTCAATCATCGCTTCTTCAAAGCGAACCCCACGAATATCCAGTTCAGACTTAACGGTTTTGGCTTGATACTTCATCACCGATTTAGGTTTGGATACTTCTTGGGTTTGTTTACGCAGTTCACTCGCATGAACGGTTAAGTTTAAAATCCCCATTTGGATTTGATATTGATTGTTCGAAAGAACTTTGTTAATTACAGCAGACTGATTGTAGGTCGCCACATAAACTGACTCTTGAGGTTGATATTTAAGGATTTGCGGGCTTGTGGAGGCCGATTCGGGTAAACGTTCATCCAGTCGTGCTTTCGCTTCTAAGACCTCGTGGTGCTTGATACTAGCTGAAGCTTTTAATTCTTCAACAATCGCATCGAGTTCGGCTTTGAGTTGTTTGACTTCATCTTGAATGATTTGTTGTTTTTCTTTTTCAAAGTGCAGACGCTGCGTTTCGATGCTTTGGAGTTTCTGGCTTAAGGTTGATTGTGTGAGTTCAAGTTCTTGTTGCTGACTAAGCATTTCATTGTTTAATGCCTCATAGCGAGCTTTGGCTTGTTTGAGTTCTTCAGTTAGTGAGGCAAGGTGTTGTTCTTCACTCGCCGTACCTGCGGTGGCTTTGGTTAAGACGGAGGCATCCATGCCGAGTTTACGGGCAATCGCAACCGCATTACTCGCCCCCGGTAAGCCAATTGATAATTTATAGGTTGGACTTAAACTTTCCACATTAAACTCCGTGGAGGCATTAGTAACACGAGGGTCAATCGACGCAAAGCCTTTGAGTTCGGAGTAATGTGTGGTTGCTAATAAGGTGACGCCTTTGTCTAGGAAAAACTCCGCAATCGCAATCGCAAGGGCTGCGCCTTCTTTGGGGTCGGTCCCTGAGCCTAATTCATCGAGTAATACCAAGCTCTTTGTATTAGATTCCTTCATAATGCGAATAATGTTGTTCATATGCGATGAAAAGGTCGATAGTGATTGTTCGATCGATTGTTCATCGCCAATATCGGCATAGACCCCATCAAAATAAACCGTTTGAGACCCTTCATTTACGGGCAGTAAAAATCCACTTTGGGCCATCACTGAAAGTAAACCAAAGGTTTTAATCGCAACCGTTTTCCCCCCCGTGTTAGGACCCGTGATTAAAATCGCTTGAACGCCGTCAAAATAAATATCATTCGCGACCACTGTATCTTTGTTTAATAGAGGGTGACGTGCTTGCAATAGTCGAATGTGGTCACCAAATTGAACTGGCACACAATCATGATTGATGCCATATTGAGCTTTGGCAAAAAGGACATCCAAATGCGTCATCATCACTTGGTTGTATTCAATCTCTTCAGCAAAAGGAGCAAGTTGAATCGATAAGGCTTTGCAGATTGCATCAATCTCATCCGCTTCTTTGCGAATCCATTCGCGCATCGTGTTTTCTAAGGCCATCACGGATTCTGGTTCAATGAAAAAGGTTTCGCCGGAGCTTGAGACATCTTGGACATTTCCTTTGACCAAATGCTTGGCTTCGGCTTTTACAGGAATGACAAAGCGATCATTACGCTTTGTGATAATCGCATCACTGATGTACTTACTATACGTCGATAAGGCTTTTTGGATTTGATCCTGAATTTGCTTATGAATCGTCGTGAGTTGTCGACGAATCCGGGATAGTTCAATTGATGCGGTATCTAAGAAAAACCCCGACTCATCCACCGTACTCATTAGTATCGTAAACAAGGATTCTTGATAACGAATTTGTTGAAAGAGCGGGTCTAAGGTTGTGGGTCGTTCGGGAAGTTGAGTGAAGCGATTATAGTATGCAATGGCTTTTTTAGCCGCACTGTAGTGCATCGCTAAGGCACGAAAATCAGTTCCACTCAAGATTCCTTCTGCTTTTAGGCGTTTGGTAATCATGGTGGTATTGGTTAAGTCTTCGACATTGAGCATTCCTAAGCGTTGCAGCGCAAGCCACGCCGCCTTGGTTTCATCATGAGCAGTTTGAATCTCACTGGGCGTATAAAAAGGGGCCACTTTTTGGAGGTGTTCTTGCGCCATTGATGTCGTCGCAAAGCTTGCAGCTTCGGCGAGGACTTTGTCGAATTCTAACGTAATTAAGTCATTTTTCATGTCGTTTTATTTTATCAAAAGCAGTGATAGAATGACATGTATGAATAAGGTCCTGAAACTAACGAGTCCACAACTAGAATTAATGGAGGAAGCCTATCCCTCCTTTTTGACTCGCTATCAAGACTCCCCCATTCGTAGTCATATCCGTTTAACCGATTGCGTCATTACGCTATATCACTCGGGGTCGGTGGTCTTTCAAGGCAAGGAAGCGGAGTCGTTTTATCAACAATGGAGCTCATTACCTACTTCATCCTTTCAGCCCCATATTGGCTCAGATGAAGTCGGAACAGGTGATTTCTTCGGGCCGATGGTGGTCTGTGCGGCGTTTGTCAGTGCCGAACATGAAGCTTATTTAAAAAACTTAGGCGTGGGCGACAGCAAAGGCCTGGATGATGCAACGATTGAAAAGATTGCTGTCATGATGATTCCACTAATTCCGCATCGCCAAGTGGTCTTAATGCCAGAATATTACAATAAGTTTTATGGCAAACATCCGAACTTAAATGTCCTAAAAGCTTTACTTCATAACCGTGCACTCGTGGAACTTGCCGAGCAAATTCCAGGTGTGCCCATCATCATGGATCAATTTGTCCATGAAGCGAAATACTATGAATACTTAGACATGCAAAAGACAGTTCAACGAAACATTCAGTTTCATACGAAAGCGGAAAGCAAGTTTATGGCGGTAGCCGCAGCCAGTGTCTTAGCTCGATATTACTTCTTGCAATCATGGCGAGTGATGGAGCAATCTGCCGGCATTCGCTTACCCAAAGGAGCCGGTATTGAAGTCGAACAAGTCGCCAAACGCTTCTTACCCTCCATCGATAAAAAGGAATGGGACAAGTATGTGAAATTACACTTTAAGACCTTAGAAAAAATCAACCTTGCTGGTTGATTTCTTTTATTTTCTCTTCAAATTCTACGGGTAACACTGCGGTGAAGGTCATCGCTTCTTCCGTCACCGGATGAATTAACGTCAGTGAGGTAGCATGTAAATATTGACCATAATCGGTGTTATCTTTTTTACGTCCGTATAACGGATCGCCAACGACGGGGTAGCCAATGTATTTTAAGTGCACGCGGATTTGATGAGTACGTCCGGTTTCAAGCTTGCAACGAAGCAAGGTGTGCGCTGGATATCGCTCAACCACACTAAACCAGGTCACAGAAGGCTTGCCACTAGCAACCACATCCATCTGCAGACGGTGCTGCGGATGACGACCAATCGGGGCGTCAATTCGACCTTCATTGGTATCCACGACGCCGTGAACTAAAACAAGGTATTCACGGGCCATCGATTTATTTGATAATTGGTCTTGCAAGTGGTGATGCGCATGGTCGTTTTTCGCCACCACCAGTAAGCCAGAGGTATCTTTGTCAATCCGGTGGACAATCCCGGGACGAAACTCTCCATTAATCCCTGATAAATCACTTAAGTGATACAGCAAGGCATGAACGAGGGTATTTTCATAATGCCCCGGTGCAGGATGGACCACCATGCCACTTGCTTTATTGATAACCGCAAGATGTTCATCTTGATAGACGATATCAATATCGATATTCGTCGGCGTTAGGTTCATTGGAATATCAGGAAGCACTTCATATTCGATTACATCGCCAGCTTTGACCTCAAGACTGGCTTTGACGATTTCATCATCAACAAAAACAAGTCCCGATTGAATCATCTTTTGGACTTTTGCTCGCGATAACCCTAGCTCACTAGCTAGCGTCTTATCAATTCGGTTCGCTTGTTTGACGAGTAGCGTGTTCAAATAAAAAGACTCCTATAAAGAATACGACCAGTCCCACATTTAAGGCACTGTCGGCAACATTAAAAACGGGAAAATCATACCCAAAGATATATACATCAATGAAATCCACCACGCCGCCCAAGCGAACGCGGTCGATAAAATTACCTAAGGTTCCGCCTATCATTAAACTCAGTCCAATGATATGCCAGGTTTGGTTCTTTTGTATCGCATCACGTAGTAAATAGATAAAAAAGCCCATGGCAAGAATCGTAATCACAATAAATAACCCAATTTGACCTTCTAAAATGCCCCATGATGCCCCGGTATTAAATTTACGGGTCCAGTAAAAGACATTCGGAATAATCTCACGCGATTCAAACATTGCAAAGTTTGCGACAAACCATAATTTCGTCACTTGGTCAAAAAGAATGATAAAAGCAATAATCGCAAGGCTAAGTAGAATCATATAATCCCCCAAATAATCCCAGGAATGATCACCACAAGACTCAGTACATAATAAGCCATCAAGAGAGTTTGTGGTTGCTTCGAGACACGTTTGGTTATTTGATAATCAAGCATTAATAACGTACATGCCAACAGTATTGATAGTATCACTAATGTGATCCAGTAGCCAATGCCTTGATACAGTGCATAAAAGGTCATCAAGTTAATCACAATAATATATGGACTTAGTAAATAGAAACCTGTTTTCAGAATTCCTTTGAACACTAATGCTCCAAGTTGGTCATCCACTTCTGAGAGAAACTCGTTAATACGAGCGAGTTCTGCTTCTAGTAGTCTCATGTGATTTCACTCAAATAGGCCAAAGCTTCCGAGAAGGAGGCCACCATAACAAGTTGCATATCACTATCTAAGCGGTCGAGTTCAGCCCGTGCTTCTGGATAGTCAAATACAGGAATAAAGAAAATATCGACGCCGTCACGAGCGGCAGCAATGACTTTTTGTGCAGCCCCACCAATCGGCCCGACGAATCCGCCGGCTGTAATTGTCCCGGTCCCCGCGATGTGATAGCCCTTGGTAATGTCGTCTTCGGTTAATCGGTTATATAAATTGAGGGTTTGGAGTAATCCTCCACTACCGCCTTGAATATTGGCATCGACAATCTCATAACCAATGGCTGTATCAAGAATAATATATTCTTCGGCAATCGTAATTCCAAAAAAGCCTTCTTCATTGCGCATTAATACAACATCTTCATTGATTGTGATCTCGTCTAATTCTTCAATCGCAGTAATAAACTGATCTAGCGATGTCACGGGCTCGCCATTTACACTGGTTATTAATGTGCCAATTGGTATTGGAACGGATTCGCCGCGAAAGATGACGCGAAGTCCATTGAATTCATAGCTAATATCGACATTTGCTGCTTCAAAGGCTTGAATGATGCTTGCGGTAATGCTTGCCTCGTATTGAATTCGTCCTCGTTCATTGAGCTCACTGGCAGGAATATTGATTACCGACAGCGGACGCGGACTAATATCAACGCCAACAGCTCCTTCAGCAATAAACCGAGTGAGTAAGGTGTGTTCGTCCAAGGAATAGATAAAAACCGTCGAAATTTGACCTTCGACGGGAAAGCTTTCCTCCAGGAGAATTCGGTTTTCCACCTCAATCAACCCTCCTGGAATACTAATGTCATAGTCTCGTCGTATCGCCACACCGACGATAAGAAAGAATATATTTAGAATTCCGATGAATGGTTTCATACGTCAATCGATACGTTTACTTCCGGGATTTGACGCGTTTTAATTCCGGCCGAGTCAAACATACGCTTGGAGGCAATGGTCATTTCTTTATCCGCGTATTTATCACTGGCATACACGACTTCGGCAATCCCGGATTGAATGATTAATTTGGCGCATTCATTACAAGGAAATAAATTAACATACAACGACGCTCCTTGCAGGGAGGTCGTTGCGTTTAATATTGCATTTGCTTCCGCATGAACGACGTACGCATATTTCGACTCCAAAAAAGACCCTTCTTGGCCCCATGGAAATGCCTTGTCATCCACACCCATTGGAAAGCCGTTATAGCCGATTCCAACAATGCGTTTATGTTGATTGACGATGCATGCACCGACTTGTGTATTGGGGTCTTTGCTACGCAAACGCGATAAGCTTGCGACCCCCATAAAATATTGATCCCAATTAATAATCATGTTGTCACCACGTCGTTATTGTAGCATAGCAAGGTACTGAAAAAGTCCCCTAGAGGACTTCAGTTTTACAATCGGGTTTTTCTTCTACCGCCGCTAAGGCTTTACGAAGTTCTTCCGTCATATTATCGGGATGCATGTGGCAACTTGAGGTACAAATTTCACAACTCAATACGGGAACGGCTCCTTCTGGATACGGCGTACGACCGTTCATCACGGTGCCCCATAAATACAGACCCACCATGCCAATGAGTAAGACGGCTGCAATTAATGTAGACATATTAGGAATCCTTTCGCTCACTTGGACGGGCTAACCCTAAATCGATATGGCAATAACCATTTGGGTTTTTATCCAAGTATTTTTGATGATAATCTTCGGCCTCATAAAACGGGCTTTCTGGTTTCAATTGTACCACAATTGGTTTGTCATATTCGGCTTGCTTGCTCGTAATCCAGGTAGCAATCTTTTGTAATTCTTCTACTTTCGAGGTATAAATTCCGGTTCGGTACTGAACCCCGCGGTCGTTTCCTTGTTTGTTAACACTCGTAGGGTCAATGATACGAAAGTAATGGTCCAAAATCGATTCTAACGCTAACTCATCATAGTAAATTTCAACGGCTTCGGCATGATTAGCGATGCCGTAACAAACTTCTTCATAGGTCGGATTGGCTTTATTACCATCGATGTAACCAACGCGGGTTGAAATAACCCCTTTTAGTTGGGCAAAATACGCTTCGACTCCCCAAAAACAGCCACCGGCTAAAGTTATTTTATTCATGGTCTTCCTCGCTATAATAATACCCCAATTGATGGTTCGTTAAGACTAAGATGTCTTGGGTGTTACGCACCGGAACAATCGGGATGACTCGTTGCTTCATTTGTCGATCAAATAACAGTTCGATCAAACTGGAATCCGCGTCTGTTAGTGCACGCTCCAGTAAGAGGTAATCGCGCGATTCATTGAAATAAACATCCCAACGACTACACCCTATCGTACCACTTTTTTGTGTTAGGTAGGTTAACAGTGCTTGGTCACTCTGATTCACAATAAAGCCCGTTTTATTCATGTACTGTGCCATTTTGTGTTTATTCAACCAGCGCACACTATCGGGATGGGTACTAAAGGATTCGGATAACGGGATCAGTCGAAAGGTGGATGCTTTTTCTTTGAGTAATGAGGTAAGGACCTCTCGCTCGCAGGGTAAGCTCATGGATGGGAGTGCATAATACGTCATCACCCATTGATGCGCTTGGTTACGAACGCGGTAGCGTTTGACTCTTGCTAAAGCAACATCCACGTCGCTCACTTCTTCATGGGGGCGTGGGGGATAATAAAGCTCACTCGAAGACCTCATTTCTTGCAGAGCTTTCATTGCATCACTCGTGTCACAGCCCCGAACGATATGAATGATAAGTTCACTAAACGGCTCATCCCCGAGTTGGCGAATGGTGGCAGCCAGTTTATTTAACGTTCGTTTATCTGTAGTGTCTACATGAAGATAAATGCCATCGACAAAACGGTACACGGGATGCTCAATGGCTTTTACTAATGAGGAAATAACGTGATCCTTAATCGAGACATAAATGACACTGTCTGTTGATTGAACAAGGGGCATTGCTTGAATGGGATAGCATCCATAATCATCTACATTAAAGGTTGGCTTTCGATGCGGCGTGTAAAACTTGTCTTGAAAGCTTTCACTTCCTGCTTCTTCGTTCATTCCTGAGCGGCGTAACCAATCTTCATAAATAGAAAGCGTTGTTTCATTTGTTGATGCGTCTAGAATAATATCAATACTCTCAGCCACCAGTGAAATACTGCTGGGCAATGGATGAAAATCATCCTGCTGAATGAGTAGCAAGCCTTTTGTTAGCGGATAAATATGTAAATATTGATGTGCAAATGGCGTTTCTTGATAGGGATTTTGAATCGTTTCTGCATGCGTGATACTAACAATTTGTTGATGGTCAAACGCCTCTTGAAGGATAGGATCAAGTGTTTGTAGTGGTTTTTCATAGACTCGGCCTTTCACCACACGGTATAAAACGCGTAACGAAAAATCCACGACGTGAACATCGACCAATCCTGGTTGAAGTTCGTCGTGGCGGCATACATTCGCCAAGTGACGGCGAACGAGGTCCATTATTCCACCTGATCTAAGAGTAATTGAGCGAGTTGCAAGTACTTGGTCGCAACCGCTGCAAAGTTGACACTCAGTTCTTGGGAGAGACCGATGTCTTCTTTGTACCACGCGACATTATGCCACTGTAAGGCTTGGAACGTGCGCCATAAGGTTACGCGCTTAATTTCGTCTTGATTCGGTGTACGGCCTAAATAAACGGGTAAAAGGGCCATTGCATGAGCAAAGTCGATGTTGCCAAAACATGCAATGTCATAGAGTGGATCATTATTGCCCGCAAACTCCCAGTCGAGTAGATAGGTTTTGTCTCCTGCTTGTAAAAAGTTGGATCGTTGAGCATCGTTATGGCATGCAACGTTCGGCTGGGCGTCTAAGAAGCTTTTATAAGTCAAAAACTTCGCTTTGGTAGCTAGATATTCCTCTGATTGATGTTGATGATACGACTCATAGAGGTCCAAACGACCAAAGGGGTCATAATCATTCGCAAAGCGGACATTCGAATCATGTAGTTCATGGAGTACACTAGCCGCTTGTTCGAGCATTAAATCAGGAAGTTGAGAAAACGGTGTTCCATCGACATATTCAGCAAGTTTATATCCGTTTGTGGTATCCATTAAGACCGTTTCATTATTGATGCCTAACGATCGAATCGCTTCGATGGCTTTGAGTTCAACGTGACGGTCGACAAATTGGTCGGCATTTTTTCCGGGGATTCGAAACGTAAAGGTTTCTTTGGCCTTTTCAATCACATACATTTGATTACTCATGCCCCCCATTAAGCGTTCGACAATTTGAATTTCTTCGTCTAAGTAGGCGGCAATTTTAGTTTGGATTTCGTTCATGATGAGCTCCTTATAAAGAGTAGTTTGTTGAAGATGTCGCATCGCAATGCTGCGGTGCGAATAGGTATCTTTTTCTCTTCGTGAGGCTTGGCCAAAGGTTTTTCCAATCGCCTCTACATAAAAAATAGTATCATACCCAAAGCCCTCATTTCCGGCTTCTGGCACTAGATATCCATAGACTTCCCCGCGGCATGTAATATAGCGTCCATCGGGGGCGGCTAAGGTGACCACACTGACCATGGTGGCGGGTGATTTTGACTGTTTTATCGTCGCAAGAACCTTGGCACGGTTTGCTTCATCAGTTCCTTCGACGGCAAAGCGAGCTGAATATACACCTGGGGCTCCGTCCAATTCATCGACACATAGTCCGGAGTCATCAGCAATGACCCAGGATTGCAGTCGTTTTGCTGCGGTTAATGCTTTAATTTCAGCGTTGGATTCGAAGGTAGAACCCGTTTCTTCTGGGGCATCATAGCCTTCGGGTAACGGGCTGAAGAAAACACCGGGAAGTAACCGGTGAAATTCTTGGACTTTATGGTTGTTAGTCGTTGCGGCAATAACCTTACTCATGGCGTAAGAGTTCGTCGATTCCTTGTTTCGCCGCTGCAAGCATGGCACTGAGTTCATCGGGGGTAAAGGTTGCTTCTTCACCAGAACCTTGAACTTCAACATAATGACCCGAACCGGTCATGACAACATTCATGTCGACACTAGCAGCAACGTCTTGGTCATAGTTTAAATCCAGAGCTACCTGACCATCGACTATCCCAACACTGATCGCCGCAACGCGGTCGATCAAGGGATTCTCAGTGAGTATTCCTTGGTCTAGTAGGACATGAAAGGCATCTTGTAAGGCTAAATAGCCACCGGTGATCGAGGCGCAACGCGTTCCGCCATCGGCTTGGATGACATCACAGTCGACAGTAATCATTCGCTCGCCAAGCTTGGTTAAATCCACCACGGCTCGTAAACTACGGCCAATCAGGCGCTGAATTTCTTGGCTACGACCCGTTTGCTTGCCAAGTTTGGCTTCGCGAGCGGTGCGGGTATGGGTTGATGCAGGCAGCATTCCATATTCGGCACTAATCCAGCCTTTGCCTTGGCCTTTCAGCCAGCCTGGTACTTTTTCTTCAATGCTGACCGAACATAATACTTTGGTTTGACCCATTTCGATCATGACACTCGCAATGGGGTGAATTGTTGCTTGATGGGTAATTACAACAGGACGTATTTTCATAGTAACCTCATGCTGATGGTATCAAAATTCAAGGAATTAAAAAAGGTCACAAACGTGACCTTATAGTTTAGAAATTGCAGTATTGGACCCGACTAGGAGTAGCTGGTCTTTGGCTTCAAATGGTTGAAGTGGATCCGGAATAATAATTTCTTCCCCGCGGCGTACCGCGACAATGTTGACATTATAGGTTTGTCGAACGTTTAAATCCATGATCGATTTCCCAACAAAATTCGGCGGTAGAGTCACTTCCGCATACGAATATTCACTCGTTAACTCAAAAATTTCTATAATCGAGTCACGAATAATTCGTTTTGCTAAGCGTCGACCCATTTCGGTTTCGGGTCGTAAGACTTCTGTAACCCCAAGGCGTTCTACCACTTTTTGGTGATATTCGTTTTGGGCTTTGACGGTAATAATGGGAATATTTAAATCTTTTAAGATTAAGGAACATAAGATGCTTGCTTGAATGTCGTTTCCGATACAAACAATCGCATGATCAACGCTTTTAATTCCAGCATCAATCAAGGCTTTTTCATCAGTGGCATCACAAATCACCGCATTACTGGCACGATCTGCAAACGCCGCAATTTTACGTTCACTTCCATCGATCAATAAGACGTCAGCATTTAAGAGTAGTAATTGGTCCGCAATACTTCGGCCAAAGGAACCCAGTCCAATGACAGCAAAGGTTTTTTTCTTCATGAACATTCTCCCATCACGACTATATCATAACAAATACGCTTGGACTACCGTTTTCCGGCATCATACGGTTGACCCGCAGCCCGTGGAGCCACGGATTTTTTCGAGACAAAGGCTAAGACAAGTAATGTTGCGACATACGGAATAATCGAATAAATCTCTCGAGGTATCCCTAATGTATTTAACACAGGGATCGCATCATATGCACTTGAGATGACCCGCATTAAGCCAAAGAAACTGGCCGCTAGCAAGATTCGAGACGGCTTCCATTGCCCAAAGATTAATACCGCAATGGCTAAGAAGCCAAAACCATTCACGGTCGAGTTAAAGTTGTTCGCAAAACTAACCACAAAGATAACGCCGCCCAGACCGGCTAAGGCCCCAGAGATCATGACACCGGCATAACGCATGCGGTAAATGTTAATTCCAACACTATCTGCTGCACTAGGGTTTTCCCCACATGCACGCAGACGTAAGCCAAAGCGTGTCTTATATAACACGATGTAACTCACAATAAAGATGGCTGCCCCAATATAGGTCGAAATAAAGGCTTGTTCAAAAAACATGGGTCCAAGAATCGGAATGTCCGACAAGAATGGGACTTCTGCAATTTTATAACTTTGGCCAAGGTTTATTTGACGCGTTCCTTCGGCTCCGTAGGTACGAGCCATAAAGATCGCAAAGGCCGGTGCAAACAAGTTTAACGCCGTTGCGGAAATGATTTGATCGGATTTCATGTTAATCGAAGCAAACGCATGTAGTAACGAATACACTAATCCGACCACAGCACCCGTCAACATCGCAATCAATACAATCCACTGCGCAGGTACATCAAGGCCTTCTAAGGTCAGCATCATCGCAGCGCCGACAAAACCACCCATCAACATAATGCCTTCCATCGCAATATTTATGACACCGCTACGCTCAGCAAACAAGGCTCCAAACGCAACAACCGCTAATGGAATTAATGAAGCAAGGGCTAATTGAAATATGAAATAAAAGATGTCCATCTACTTCTCCTCCATTCGCTTAAAGAACGTTGTAATGATGACGCGTAAGACTAAACTTAATGCGGCTAAATAGATAATCACAGAGATGATGATATCAATGATTTCAATTCGAAAACTTAAGATTTGTAAGTACTGTCCACCGACTTTTAGACTGGAAAAAAATATACCAGCTAAACCAACGCCAATTGGCGAGCCTAGCCCCAGTAACGCAATCGCAATCCCATCAAATCCTTGGGTTAAGATGACTTGTACCGGGTCTAAATTTCGTCCCGTCAGTAAGAATAAACTTGCCCCCCCAAGGCCGGCTAATGCACCGGAGATGCTCATCGACAAGATAATGTTGCGTCGACTATTCATCCCGGCATAACGCGCTGCTTCTCGGTTGAAGCCGACGGCTTTGAGTTCGTAGCCGAAGACAGTTTTGTTCAAAATGATATGAATAATAATAATGGCCAAAATGGCAAGAAAGAAACTTCCGTTAGCTTGCGTACTTCGAATCCCATCGGTTAAAATCCGGTCCAGTCCCATCTTAGGAATCGTTGCACTTTCTGCTACGTTAAAGGCTTTTGCCGTTAATGTATTGAGTAAGTATCGGTTAATTAACAATGAATTCACAAACATTGCGACATAGTTAAGCATAATTGAGGCCACAACTTCGTTTACATTAAACCACGCTTTTAAGGCTCCCGGAATAAATCCCCATAAGCCACCGGCAATAAATGCCGCAAGAACGGCCACCACCCAGTGGAACGCGCCTAATTGAAGAAATGGATTATCAATTAAGGTACGAACCCCGTCTGGATACGTCCACCACTGCGGCACACCAACCGCAACGGCGGCAAATGCACCAATCATTAATTGGCCGGATGCCCCAATGTTAAATAGCCCAGTACGGTATGCAAAGGCGACGGCTAAACCGGTAAATAATAACGGTGTCGCAAAGGTAATCATGGAGCCAATACTCAGTAATCCATCATTAAAGCCCCCAACTAAAATGTAGCTAAAGCCTCGAAGAGCTTCTCCGGGGGAGACAATGAGCATGAATACAAAGCCAAACAATAATCCAAAAACAATCGCTAAGACCGAAGCGGAGGCAGAAACAACAAGCTCTTGTTCGGAGTATTTTTTCGTTTGAAAGAACTTCTTCATCGGCGGCCCCCTGCCATCGCGACCCCTAATTCTTGTTCTGTGACATTGGCCGCATCAAACTCACCCATATGTTTGCCATCATACATCACAATAATTCGGTCCGAGACATTCATCACTTCTTCTAGCTCTAACGAGACAAGTAACACCGCTTTGCCAAGATTTCGCTGCTGGATTAATTGATCATGAATGTATTCAATCGCCCCAACATCAAGCCCACGGGTTGGTTGAACAGCAATCAGCAAGTCGGTATCTCGAGCAATTTCACGCGCAACGATCGCTTTTTGCTGATTCCCACCACTCATACTTCTTGTTGTGGTTAACGGACCACGACCGGAACGAATATCAAATCGCTCGATCATCGAATCGGCAAATTCACGAATCGGACTAAATTGTAAAAATAATCCTTCCCGCATCGGGGACTCAAAATAGGTTTGTAAAATTAAGTTATTTTCTAACGAATAATCTAACACCAGTCCATGTTTATGACGGTCTTCAGGAATATGAGAGACCCCTAACTGGTTGCGCTCTCGTATCGATTTACCAATCAAATTATCCCCGCGTAGCAGGACTTCGCCTGTGGAATCTCGAAGCCCTGTGATTGCTTCTACGAGTTGGGTTTGACCGTTGCCTTCAATCCCCGCAATACAAACAATTTCTCCACGTCGAACCGTAAAGGACATGTCAGAGACGACATCTTTATGAATCCGTTCATCATGGACGGTTAAATGATCCACCGATAAAATCGTTTCGCCTAGCTTGGCTTCGGGTTTATCAATCGCAAAGCTGACTTTACGACCGACCATCATTTCAGCCATTTGATCAATCGAGGTGTCTTTGACGTCAACTGTGCCAATTCCGACCCCTTTACGTAATACAGTGACGCGATCGGCAATGGCTTTGATCTCATGAAGTTTATGCGTAATGAGTAAAATGGTTTTGCCTTCCGCAGCAAGACCACGCATCACTTCAATTAATTCATGAACTTCTTGCGGGGTTAATACCGCGGTCGGTTCATCAAAAATCAAAATATCAGCGTTGCGATATAACATTTTTAAAATCTCAGCGCGTTGTTGCATCCCTACACTAATGTTTTCGATCTTAGCATTGGGATCGACTTTGAGTCCGTACTGCGTGGAGACGTCTTGAATCCGTTGAATCGCATCCTCCATGACAAGTAGACCGTTCTTTGTATCTTCTTGGCCTAGGACGATATTCTCAGCCACCGTAAAATTGTGCACCAGTTTAAAATGTTGGTGCACCATTCCAATTCCTAAACGCGTCGCATCATTCGGGTTATCGACATGAACTTCTTGTCCATTCACATGAATCGAACCAGCATCCGGACGATATAAGCCAAATAAAATGCTCATCAACGTACTTTTACCGGCGCCGTTTTCACCAAGTAGCGCGTGAATTTCACCCGGTTTTACTTGCAGCGTTACATTATCATTCGCCACAACCCCGGGAAACTCTTTACGAATGTTTCGCATTTCAATGATGTATTCCATATAACCTCTTTTATCAATTATAAACTACTAGCAAAAAAAAGGGCGACCGAAGTCGCTCTTTTTACATCAATTATCCGATGGTTGCAGCGCTTGGATATTCGCTTGCGGATACACCAAGGCCATTCAAGAATGTTGCTAATTCAGCTGCACTGGATGGAACGACTAATGTACCACCAGAGATACGAGCATATAATGTTTCGTATTCTGCTGCTGTGAACTGATTGAAACGTGAGAAGTCTTCAGGAAGACCAACACCAGCATTATCAGCGCCTTTGATTTGTTGGATTCCACCAGGGAATGATCCATCTAACCATGCTTGTAATGCTTGTTGAACAGCATTACCTAATTCTTTTTTCGCTGAGGTAATAACAGTTTCAGATTGAGCCGATTGATCAACGTCAACCCCAATTACTGATGTTCCTGCTTCTTCCGCTGCTGCCATGACGCTGTTACCAGCTCCACCTGCTGCAACGAAGATCACTTCGGTACCTTGTACGTACCATGCAGCTGCCGCATTTTTATTATTGTCGTTTGGTTCAAAGTTTCCTAAGTACGCATAACGAGAATCTCCAAGGTCAATGTCTACGCCTTCTTCTTGTGCTGCATAGAATGCACCAGCAACGAAGCCTACCCCGAATTTAACAACGGCAGGAACGGCAACACCACCTAAGAATCCTAATTGAGTATATCCATCTTTAACGGCTGCATATCCAGCTAAGAATCCAGATTCGTGTTCATCGAAAAGAATGGATAAGGTATTGTCTCCAATATTGTATGTCGCATAGTCTCCTGCATGAGGTGTTCCATCAATTAAGACGAAGCTAACTTCAGGATATAAATCTTGCGCTTGATAAATCGCAGGTTCGAATAAGAATCCTGGGGTAACAATAATTTCAGCTCCCCCTTGAACCGCTAAATCAATCGCGTCTAGATATGCTGCATCTGAGACTTCTAATGGACGGTAGTAACGGTGAGTAATGTCATTTTCTTCAGCGAAAGCAACAATACCTTCCCATGTACCTTGGTTAAATGAACGGTCATCCACGTCTCCAACGTCAGTAATCATCGCAATACGAAACCCTTCGTCTTCTGTTCCACAAGATGCGAGTGTGACAGCTAATCCGAGGGTTAATAACAACGCTAATACTTTTTTCATTGCATCCTCCATATGGTTTGAATTTAGTATAACAAGGATTTACGCAAAATTAACAGCTTGCTAATCATATTTAAAAAATTTTACATGACGCTTTGAGTCTCAAACAGCATCTGTCCTTATCCAGTCTTTAATTATGCGATAATAATGATGGAGGTATTTATGAAAAATTTCGATGTCATCGTCATTGGCGGTGGACCTGGGGGGTATGTTGCTGCGATTAAAGCTGCTCAACGGGGATTATCTACCGCACTAGTGGAAAAAGAAACGATTGGCGGTGTTTGTCTCAACTGGGGATGTATCCCAACCAAAACATTATTAAAAAGTGCCAAAGTATTGGATCAAACCAAACATGCATCAAGTTACGGGGTGCTGTTAGATAAATCATCGATTCAAGCCGATTTACCGGCAATGATTCGCCGTAAAAACGGGGTGGTTCGTAAATTAACCACTGGCGTTAAATATTTACTTGAAAAAAATGGCGTGACCATACTTATGGGAACCGCAACCGCCAAAGATGCATCAACCATCGAAGTCGATGGAGAGTCCTTAACAGCAAAACACTTCTTACTCGCAACAGGAGCCAGTGTCTTTATTCCCCCGATTCCTGGACTACAAGATGCGATGGAATCAGGCATCGCCATGACCGCCAAGGAAGCGTTAAACCTCGATCAAATCCCAGAGCATATCGTAATTATTGGCGGTGGGGTCATCGGGATTGAGTTTGCGACTATTTATAACCGTCTTGGTAGTAAGGTCACTGTGGTTGAAATGCTTCCAGACGTTTTAATGACCGTGGATGGTCAAGTCAAAGAAGCCTTCATAAAGATCATTAAAAAAGACGGCGTTGAATTTTTAACCTCGACCGCGGTGAAAGAAGTTACGAATGGAGTTGTGGTGGAACGTGATGGTGAACTTCAAACCATTGCGTGTGATCGCATCTTAGTTGCAACCGGAATGCGTCCGAATATCAAAGGCTTTGAAGCATGGAATCTAAATGTTGAAAAAGGTGGCGTGGTCACCAATGAATTCATGCAAACATCACTTCCGAATGTCTATGCCATTGGGGATGTGACGGGTCAGTTTATGCTAGCTCATGTGGCTAGTCACGAAGGCTTAACGGCAATTGATCACATTACGGGTAGAAACCATCCCATGGATTACACCAAAATTCCGAGTGGGATTTATACCTTCCCGGAAATCGGAATGATCGGGGTCACGGAAGAGCAAGCGAAAGAGCAAGGCATCAAGTATAAAACCGCCTTCTTCCCCTTATCTGCGAACGGAAAAGCCCTTGGGGAAGGCGAACGCGATGGCTTGATTAAAATCATTACTGATGCGAGTGAAGTCGTGATCGGGGTTCATATTCTAAGCCCCGTGGCCACAGAGCTCATTACCCAGTCTAGTCTTGGGATGCACTTCAATATGACGGCGTCAGATCTTGTTCATACGATCCATCCGCATCCGACATTATCGGAAAGCATGCATGAAGCTGCTCTAGGGATTACCGAATTAATGATTCACATATAAAAAGACCTTTTCAGGTCTTTTTTTTAGCTTCGAACCGTATCAATCATAATTGGAATGATTAATGAACCGCGACGCATTGTACTCATTAAATGTTTATAGACCGCATCTTTCACCTCTTGGCGTAAGACGTTCCAGTCGACATATTTTTCTAACAAGTGATCTTCCGCGGCTTGTTTGGCGACTTTTTTAATATCCTCAAAGACTTGCGGGGATTCGGCTTCAATCGCAAACCCTTGCGCAACGACTTCAATCGGACTGACGAGTTTGTGAGCTCGTGCATCGACATTCCCAATCACAAACAAGATGCCGTCACGACCTAAGAGTTCTCGGTCTTTTAAGACGACTTCGTTAACGTCTCGTAAGATTGAGCCATCCACCAAGTTGTCACCAACTTTATAATAGGTAAATTTTTCATTCATCTTCCCACCAATAAAGGTGGCAATTTGTCCGTTGACTAAACTAATGATTCTCGATTTTGGAATACCGTAACTTAAGGCAACTTGTTCGACCGCATATTGATGGCGCGGTTCGCCTAAGACCGGAAAAACAAAGCGAGGTTCTAAGAAGTTAAGGAGTAATTTAATATCAACTTGTGAGGCATGGGACCCACGTAAGATACGTCGTTCAACCAAATGCACTTTTGATCCCGCTCGGTAAAGAAAATCAATCGTTGCTGACGCCATCTTCTCGACCCCAGGTAAGGGGACGTGCATGATAAAGAACGTATCTTTTTCTGTCGCATGAATTAGTTTATCGCGTTTACGAGCAATCCGTTGCAACATGAAATACGGCTCATGCTTTTCACCTGCGACTAACACCATCATGTTGTCATCATAGTTATCATGTTTCGCATCAATAAAACGTAAGCTAACTAGAGAATCTTCAGGAATCGTTAAATAGCCTAAGGTGACACTAATATCAATGATGCGCTGAGCTTTACGCCCAATGATCGCAATTTTACGTTTTTGTTGTAAGGCAATATCAATCGCCATTTGAATTTTATCGAGTTCACTTGAAAAACTACTCACAATCACACGGCCTGGTCGTTGTAAGGTTTCACGTAAGGAATGTTCCAACATGTAATTCGCATCCCCGGTGGACGCATAAGGAGCCCCGATCGAGTCGGTCAGTAACGCCAAGACGCCTTCTTGTTTAAAGGCCGTAATTTTATCAAAACTTGTTTTATATAAGGGCTTAATATGGGGGTTGAAGGAAAAGTCCCCAGTATAGACAATCACTCCATCTGGGGTGTGAAAGGCAATACCTAAGGATTCAGGAATCGAGTGCGTGGTGGAAAAGAAACTGACTTTAGTTTGATTAAAACGCAGCACGTCGGATTCTTTGATCTCATGCAGGAATTGTTTAAAGCCCCCGGAGTTGCTTTGTTCTAAGTTGTCTTCGACAATTTTTAGGGTAAATCGTGAACCATAAATCGGCACTTGGACTAGACGTAATACGTCTGCAACGGCACCAATCTTATCTTCGTGACCATGCGATAAAAAGACCCCGCGCAAGCGGTCTTTGTTTTCTTTTAAGTAACTCATGTCGGGCAAGACAAAATCGACCCCGAACAAATCGGTGGGTGGATTTTGAATCCCGGCTTCAAGGATGAAAATGTCCTGGTCGATTTCGACCACGTACATATTTTTGCCGTTTTCGGCAAGTCCTCCCAGCCCGAGTAAGCGAATCGTACTCATACTACCTCTTTCAGCTGTTGATTCTAACACAGTAAGTAAAATGACTTATCTTTGGTATCATATAGGCAAAGCCCATGAAAATCAACTATCCGATAAAAAAAACGGCCACAAAAGTGACCACTACCGCAAATCGCGGGATGAACTTAGAAGCCGATCTCAATCAAACCAATGAGTATTATTTGGTGACGGGCAAAGCTGTGATTCATAAAAAGCCAGTCCCGATTAAAGTGGTCAACGTCCATTATCCTAGTCGCCAAGCGGCTGAGATCACGAAAGCTTTTTTTACCACGCCTTCCACCACCGATTATAACGGCATTTATCAAGGTCGATACGTCGACTTTGAAGCCAAAGAAACCTCAAATGAAACAAGTTTTCCGTTAAGTAATATTCACCCTCATCAAGTCGATCATTTACTCAGTATCGAATCCCACGGGGGAATTGGGTTTGTGATTATTGCGTTTACCAAAAGCCAAGAGCTATATGCCCTATGGGCCAATGATTTGGCAGCCTTTTATCAACGCCAACAAACCGGGGGCCGTAAATCGATTGCGAAGACGGAGCTAGAGTCGGTCGCGATCAAACTGCATTACGGGTTACACCCCCGAATTGATTACTTAGCGGCTATTGATCAGCGTTTGCAGCAAGAAGCTGGGGATAACGCGTCGCAATAAGATATAGCACCAAGACGCTTAAAACCACTGAGGGAACGCTGTAGGTTGCGTTATACCACAAACTCCACGTCCATGCGCTAAAGCCTTCTGGGGCATATTCCCCCCAGTAGACCACGCCAGCGATGACATGCGATAGATACTTTAAGCCAAACACGATGATGCCACCCACAACAAGCTGGGTGCTTTTTTTGCCGAATAATACGACAAAGGGAATCGCCACATACGGCAAGATGTAATCAAAGACGTATTGAAGTGGCGTTAAGAAATAGACCGGGTATGGCAAGATGAACTGAAAAATGCCAAAGATACTGGCGGCTACTAGCCCGGTAACAAAGCCGTAGCGAACCGTTAAAATCATCAGCGGTAAGACCGCTAATGAGATGCTGCCGCCATTTGGAAATAATGTAATCCCTAGATTACTAAAGATGATTTCAAACACGGCGGTTAAGGCGATAATAATGGCAATTTCTGATACTTGTCTTGTTTTCATTTTTCCTCCATGAAAAAAGCCCTCAGTCGAGGGCTAAACAAATGTTTGTTTAAGAAAATTCCTACGCTGGCATTACCCAGATCAGGTCTTTAGAGTCGATAACTTAATATCCTCTCAGCTTTCTAGCTCCTCTTTTTCATGCATATTCAGTTCGACGCTAATGATACGGCGGTCTACCACATCACGCACTTTGAATTCTAACACATATTCAATAAAATCGCGATTCATATCCTCAGCAGCTTCTTTGACCACGACCGTTACGACTTCTCCTATTTCGGGATACGTCGATAGTTGTGACTGCAAGAACCCACCGACACTGGAGTATTCGGATTCTGGCACCGCTAAATCTAGTTCATCAAACAAGTCATCCAAGCTGTAGTCGCCATGAATAATAAAATGCTGGTCGGTAATTTTAACAAACTCACTAATTTCTTCATCGTGTTCATCGAAGATTTCGCCGACGAGTTCTTCGAGCGCATCTTCCATCGTGACAATACCGGCGGTTCCACCGTATTCACCGGTCACAACGGCTAAGTGTTGTTGATTACGCTGAAGCTCTGCAATGAGTTTATCCACGGTTAGGGTTTCAGGAACATAGACGACATCGGTGATGTAATCACGGATGTGTTTTTTGCCTTTTTTATTTTCCAACATGACTTGCATCATGTCTTTAAAGTGGACTTTCCCAATGACTTTGTCTTTATCATCTTGATAGACCGGAATCCGTGTATAACCAGTATCAATGAATAGCTGTTCCAATTTTTCAATCGGCTCTTCAACATCAATCATCACGCAGTCAACACGCGGTGTCATGATGTCTTCGACCATGGTGTTATCGAGGTCTAAAACGGATTGAATCATATCCGCACGTTCTTCGCCTAAGGAGCCTTCTTCTTCCAAATGCTCAATTAAGGTTTCTAATTCGGCATCCGAATACATCGATTTTTCTTCTTGTTTGACGCGGCTACGCGGGGTATTGAACGGTTTAAGTAACCAAATAAACGGCGTAAAGACTTGAACTAAGAAATACATTACCGGGCCGTATAAATACGCTAAGTCATCCGCATTCGCTTTGGCGGTTGATTTCGGCAATAATTCACCAAAGATTAAAATAATCGTTGTAATCCCAGCGGTATTGACGATATTAGCGATCGTCGGATCGCCTAAGAGTTGAAGTAACACGGTTGCCCCAATGGTTGCAATCGCAATATTGACGATGTTATTACCAATTAAAATCGCGGTGATGGTTTTATCAAAGTTATCGATGACATACAGTGCTTTTTTCGCTCGTGCTTTGCCTTCTTCGACAAAACTCTTTAATTTTACGACATTCGCCGAGGAAAAGGCGGTCTCCGCTGAGGAAAAGAACGCACTTAAAATTACAAGAAAGAGTAAAAGCCCCCATGTCCACAGGGGTATATCAGAAAGTAACATTTGCCTTGCTAAATCGTCTTCCATTGTTTGAGTTATTCTACCGTTACGGCGGTACCGTACGCAATCATTTCTGATGCGCCAGCCATCACCGTGCTCGATTCTAAGCGAACACCAACAATCGCATTCGCTCCTAACCCTTCTGCTTCTTTGACCATACGGCCAATCGCAATCTGACGGGCTTCATTCATCATTTCGGTATATGCTTTAACTTCGCCACCAACTAAGGTTTTTAACGAAGCGCCAATGTCTCTTGCAAAGTTTTTACTGTGAACTGTTGATCCTTTGACAAATCCTTTGTGTTGAAGAATTTGTTTTCCAGGAACGTTTGAAGTTGTACTAAGTATCATATTTATGCTCTCGTATCGTATTTACCAGTTGTGGTATTAATTACTATTTTATCACCAACTTCAACAAACAAGGGAACTTGTAAGCTGTAGCCGGTTTCCACAACGGCTTGTTTGGTAGCACTTTGCGCAGTATTACCTTTCACAGCTGGGTCTGCAACCGTGACTTCTAAGGTTACTTTTTCGGGGACCGCAATGCCCAAAATCTCTTGATCAAACATCGTCACTTGAACATCCATGCCTTCAATTAAGAAGTCAACGACATCCGCGAGTTTAGATTTATCCAATTCTAATTGTTCATATGTTTCATTATTCATGAATACATAGGTATCCCCCATTGAATAGGAATAGACCATCGACTCTTTATCGATTTGGGCTTTTTCCATTTTCTCCCCTGCACGGAAGGTTTTATCCACCACCGCTTTGGTTCTGAGGTTACGAATTCTAGTTCGAACAAAGGCTGCTCCTTTGCCTGGTTTTACGTGTTGGAATTCAATAATAATCCAAAGTTGGTCTTCATATTGAAAGGTAATGCCGGTTTTAAAATCACTGGTTGATATCACAATTATCTCTCCTACAGGCTATATTATAGCGTACTGTGAATTATTTTGTATCGATGAGTTGTAATGCTTGTTGGATCAAGGTATCTAACGGTTCACTCGCATCCAGCCAGTGAACCGGCATTTGATTGCGAAACCAGGTCCATTGTCGTTTTGCGAGTTGTCGAGAGTGTTGCTTAATCAGCTCAACCGCCTCATCAAAAGTGGTAAGCCCATTAAGATAATCAAACAGCTCGTTGTAACCAATGGCTTGAATGTGCTCTTGATACGAACTGACTCCTTGGACTTCCTCGAGTAACCCTTGGCTCATCATTTGATCGACACGCTGATTAATTCGGTTGTATAGTAATTCACGCTCCATTGATAAGCCAATAAAGATTGCATCATATAAGGGCTCGTCCTTGCTCACTTCTTTACTAATAACTTCTCCTGTTTGCAAATAATAACCTAACGCTCGAAGCACGCGAACGCGGTTATTAGGATGAAATTTTGCCGCGGATTCCGGGTCAATGTCTTGTAGCCAGTGATACAGTTCCTCATTGGTTTTTTCTTGCAGAGAGGATTCAAAATCAAGCTGTCGGCCTTGATGTTCAAAGACATAATTAAACAAGGCTGCTTTTAAATAAAACCCAGTGCCACCGCATATAATCACTTGTTTACCACGGGCTTCAATCTCGTTGATTTTAGCTCGTACTTCACGCTGAAAATCAGCGACACTGTAAGGCGTCTTTAGGTCATAGACATCGATTAAATGATGAACAATGCCTTCTTGTTCGTCCACCGTGATTTTGGCAGAACCAATATTGAGGTGTTTATAGATTTGAACCGAATCCCCGGAGATAATCTCCGCGTTGATTCGCTTGGCTAGCTCAATGGCAAGTTTACTTTTACCCACGGCTGTGGGTCCAACAATAACCGTTATCATCGGCCAAAGAACCGTTCTAACTCATTCATTGAGTAACGAATAATGGTAGGTCGTCCATGCGGACAATGATACGGGTCCTCACACTGCACCAGTTGGTCCAGTAAGCTTTGTGCTTCAACATCATTTAGTGTGTCATTAAATTTGATCGATCGCTTACACGCGAGTAAACGGGCGGTATCATCAATAAACTGGGCTGGATGATCTTGCAGAGCTTGGTATAACAGTGCTTTTGCATACTCTTCTTCTAATCCGGGTCGAAACCATGTTGGAACTTCAGTAATTTGAATGGTTTGTGGTCCAAAGACATGAAAGACAAATCCTAACTGGGTCGTAGGATTGGCTAAGGCTTCGAGTTGCTGCATTTCATCATAGGAAACACTCAAGGTAAATGGCAGTAATAATTGCTGAAATTCTTTGGGTGGTTTCTTCATGTTTGATAAATAGAGTTCATAGCGAATCCGTTCAGCCGCTGCGTGTTGATCAATCACATACAAACCTTCTTCCCCTTGGGCAAGAAGATAACTTTTATGAAACTGGGTTAAAAACTGCAGTGAAAGCGGGGCACGAGTAGCCCCTGCTGAACGCTCTTGGGGCTGGGATAAATCAAGTTCGGTTTGCGCATGATAGGCGCTCATCGAGACTTCTTTGACTTGTTGCTCAGGTTCAATTACTGCTTGAACCGCATCGATGAGTAGTTGTTTGATTTGAGCATAATTAGAAAATTGAATTTGCATTTTCGTAGGTGACACATTGACATCAATAAAACTTGGGTCAATCTCAATCATAATCACACCAATTGGAAAACGGTCCATCGGATAACGGTGACCATACGCTTGTTTGATTGCATTAATGAGTCCAATATCATGCATCACACGTTGATTAACAAACAAGTGAATATGTTGATTTGTTGAACGCGACAGCATGGGTAATGAAACGAGTCCATGAATTCGTAAATCAAAAGCACCGGTATCTAGCGCTACCATGTGACGAGCCACTTCGACCCCCATGACTTGCGCCACAGCCTTATCCAGAGCATTCATGCCGGATGTGGATAGCACTTCTTTCGTATCAACGATCAAATGAAAGGCGATATCAGCACGTGCTAGGGCTTGTTTACTGATATAGGTGACAATCCGGCTTGTTTCCGCATTAGGATGTTTAATAAATTTAAGTCGTGCTGGTGTTGTCACAAAGAGTTTTCGAACTTGAATTGTGGTCCCTGGTCCTTGTGGCTGAGCAGCCATTTCAGTGATCACACCTTGTGATATCAACAGCTGTGTCATTTGATGTTGATCATTCGTTCGAAGCGTTATTTCACTAACAGCAGCAATACTGGGTAGAGCTTCTCCGCGAAAGCCTAAACTAGAAATCGATTGTAAGTCGGAGGCCTCTTTGATTTTGCTGGTCGCATGACGAGAAAAAGCAAGGATGGCATCCTCACGGCTCATTCCACTGCCATTATCTCGCACTTCAATCAGGGATAATCCGGCTTCTTCGATGGTAATCGTAATCGAAGTAGCTCCCGCATCTATGGCGTTTTCAACGAGTTCTTTGACGACCGAAAGGGGTCGTTCAACGACTTCCCCAGCAGCAATTAAATTCGCAATATGATCGGAGAGAACTTGGATCTTATTCATCGTCGTTCTGCCATTGATAGAGTAACGCTAAGGCGTCTTTGGGTGATAATTGATCTAAATCCAAGGCATCTAGTTTTTGCCGTAGACCGGATGTGGATTTGGGTTGTTCAAACAGCGTAATTTCTTTGACCCCTTGGGTTTCGAGTTCGGTTAAGACCACCGACGCTCGCTTAATTAATGATGATGGTAATTTGGCAAGCTTAGCCACATGAATCCCGTATGATTTATCAACGGCCCCTGGTTTGACTTGATGATAAAACACCAGTTCACCACCGACTTCTTTGGCACTAACATGAACGTTTTTTAGCGTTCCTAAGGTGTGCTCCAAACTAGTAAGCTCATGATAATGCGTACTAAATAGGGTCATACATTTAATCTCGTGATGGATGTATTCGAGGGTTGCTTGGGCAATCGCCACCCCATCAAACGTCGCGGTCCCACGACCGATTTCATCAAATAACAAAAGCGAATCTTTGGTGGCTTGAGCTAGTGCTTGATTGACTTCTAACATCTCAACCATGAATGTACTTTGGCCCAGCATGACATCATCACTGGCGCCAATACGGGTAAAGATCTTATCAAACAACGGTAACGTTGCTGATGCGGCCGGAACAAAACTTCCCATTTGCGCCAAAATCACCATCAAGGCGACTTGGCGAATATATGTCGATTTCCCACTCATGTTTGGCCCGGTGATGAGTAACATGCGAGTATCATCATCGAGGTCGATATCATTTGCAATAAAGGGCTCGGATAAATAGGCTTCCACCACGGGATGTCGGCCTTGTTTGACACTCATGACGTCCCCGAAGGTCGGACGACTCCAGCGGTATTTTTCGGCCACAAAACTTAAACTGGTGACATAATCAAGCTCAGCAACTGAAAGGGCTACAGCTTGCAAGGCTTTGGTATGACGTTGTAGGTCTTTGACCAAATCCTGATATAACGATTCTTCTAACGCGATGCGTTTGGCTTCCGCGGTAAAGAGTTCTTCTTCAATCGCTTTAAGTTCTGGGGTAATATATCGCTCGGCATTAACAAGGGTTTGTTTACGCGTATATCGCTCAAGGTCGATATTCCCAGATTGACCCTTGGTGACTTCCAAATAATAGCCAAACGGTTTGTTATACCCGATTTTTAGTTTTTTAATCCCGGTTCGTTCTTGTTCACTTGCTTCTAACGCTTTTAATGATTCATTCACCCGCTCATGAACCGTAATTAAGCGGTCCAACTCTTCGTTAAACCCAAGGGCAAAAATGCCCCCTTCCTTACTGGTTAACGGTGGGGTTTCTACCAACATCTGGTTAAGTGATGATTGCAGTTCCTTAAAGGTTGTAAATGAGGACGTTACCGTGCCAAGTAGTCCCGTTTGTGATTCATATAACTCGGCTAGTTTAGGTAGCATCGCTAAACTGGCTTCGAGTTGACGAAGTTCTTTCGGCGATACGGTCGAGAAATTGATTTTTGTGACCAAGCGGTCAATATCAAAGATTCGTTCTAATAAATGTCTGGTATCCGGTGTTAAGTGAATGCTTTTTTGTAAGGTGTCTAAGGCATCAAATTGTGTATTTAGTTTTGACAGATCGCGGTACGGTCGAGCCATCCGGTCGAGTAAAAAGCGACGACCCATGGATGTTTTTTCGACATCGAGTAAGCCACGAAGCGAACCGCGTTTTTCCCGGCGCAAACTGGATTCAAAGAGTTCCAGCTGCGTCATGGTTGATGCATCCATGTGTAAGCGGTCCGTTGGCGATAATTCCAGCGGTTCTTTTAAATGCTGTATCGCTTGATGCTGCGTATCTTCAATGTAGGTAACGAGTAAATCTAACACCCGTTGATACGGATGGTTTGGATAATAAACTCTTGGGGCAACCGAGGTCATGGACACATCGAGTTCTACCCGCTTACTACCGGCGGCCATAATGACTTCTTTCGCTTGAATTTTAGCAATGTGAGAGGCCAGAGTTGAAGCAGGAACCGCCTCCACAAACACATCACCGGACGCGACATTGACATAAGCGAATTGCCCATCATGATACGCGGCTAAATACCGAGGATCATCATCGGTGTAATCAACAAAGGTGCCAGGCGTAATGAGTTTGGTAACCACTCGTTTGACAATCTTAGTTGCTTCGTCGATTTCATCGGTTTGTTCACAAATTGCCACATGATAGCCCTCATCAACAAGACGTTCGACATATTTATCGACCGCATGATAAGGCACCCCGCACATCGGGGCTTTTTGACTACCGGCATCGCGAGCCGTTAACACAATGTTTAAGGCTTTTGATGCTGTGATCGCATCCTCAAAAAAGAGTTCGTAAAAATCGCCCAAACGAAAGAGCACTAACGCCTCAGGATGGGCGTCTTTGATCGTCAAGTACTGCTGCATCATGGGCGTCACGGACGCTTTATCGATTGCCGGTTTCATCATGGCTCATTATATCAAAATGCTCATAAAAAGCACGCCTACACGGCGTGCTTGAGTAAGTTTTGTAAACCAGAAAATAACGCATCAGAATCGAGAATGTGACGTTCTTCAAGATATCCACTCATCCATTTTGCTAAGGGTCCGTATAGAACAATTTTAGCTTCTTGGTGAGGTCTCATCGTACGAAGGGCAGTATCAATCGTCCCAATGATACTCACAATCTGACCTTGAATAATGGCAGAACTAGGGGTTTTTCCGACATGAATCCGAGCCGGCATTTGGGTTGAGGGGGATAACGTAAGCTCAGGTCCTTGAAAATATCCCTGAAACAGTCCGTCTTTGACATAACTAATCGTGATGGCTTCATCTAAACCGACATAGACCACTTCACCAGGATGTGAATGAGTGACCCCCACCACATCAGTAGGAATATCCTCGTCCATCGCAAATAAACTGTGACGGGGATGAATAAACACTGGTTCCAGTTTTAACACCTTTTTCGCATAATTCGCAAAGACGGTTGAAACCGATGATACGCGGGATGAAATGACTACATGTTCAATAATGCGTGTACCTAAAAATTGAAAGTCGCCCAACATCGCAACGATATCATCGACATTCCAATTTTCATCGGTTTGCACGACATTTAACGACTCATAATAGATTTGGGTCCATGTGGGTCCAATATGGACCAATAGAGCGTTACGTGGTTCCATTTTCAATCACCTGTAACCCTTTAAAGACCACAAAGGGGTCATAGACATGCTCAATATTCATCGAAGCACTAAGAAGCCCACCATAGCCACCCGTGATAATAACGGTGTGATAAGGATGCTGTAAGGCTACATGCTCAATCCATGCGACTTGTCCTTGCACAATTCCACTCGCCAATGCCGTCGGTGTGGACGTTCCAAAATATTCCGTTCGTGGTTGTAAGACCGCATCGTGTAATAACGATGTGGACGAGAGTAAGGAGTTCATTTGGGTTTTAGGCCCAGGCGCAATCGCTACGCCAAGTAAACTAGAGTCCTCAATCAACGAAATGGTAGTGGCAGTCCCAGCATCAACGACCAAACAATCACCAACAACCGCTGCGGCTGCTGCAATTAAATCAGCCCCAACTTCGGCTGGCGTGTCAGTAAGGATCGTGACAATGTCTTGCTCATGATTGATGAAGATGACTTCAATCTTCTTCGCCATAGCCCAGGCGTTGATAACATCATTGGCACTTGGAACAACGCTTGCCACCATGAGCTTCGTAATAGGCTGTGTAATGGACTTATTTACGATATCCAGGGTTAAACTAGCAGTCGAAAACCGAGCAATTTCTTGCCACGGGGAATCGATGGCGAATTTAATATCGCTATTACCAATGTCTACATATCCAGTCATATTAATCTAAATACTCAAATTCAAAATCTAAAATTCGAACCGTATCGCCGCTTTGTAACCCTTTGGCACGCAGCGCATCATCAATGCCCATGCTACGAAGTTGTCTTGAAAAGCGTTTCGCATTTTGTGGTTTCGCAAAGTCCGTCATCTGCATGAGTTTTTCAACATGCTCACCGCGGACTTCATAGACGTTATCCGGTCCTAAGTGAATTTCAAAGGCTTCACTGGGCGGGGTAAAGGTATATTCTTTCACTTCCGATGGCTTCACCGCAGCAACCGGATGTTCTTCGAGTAGTTTCCACATTTCACCGAGTAACTCGGGGATTCCTTGATTGGTTGCTGCACTAATAAATAACGCTTGTGGTAACAGGCGTTTTAAATTGGCGAGTTCTTCTTCATCAATGACATCGACTTTATTGACCACAATCAATTGGGGAAGTAGTCCCAAATCTGGATTGTAACTCATTAATTCTTCATTAATTAATGCGATATCTGACTCAATTTGATCGGCATGCGTGGCATCCACAACATGGACTAAAATCCGGGTTCGCTCAATATGGCGTAAAAACTGAATGCCTAATCCAGCGCCTTGGGAGGCCCCTTCAATTAAGCCTGGCATGTCCGCGACAACAAAGCTGTGGTCATGAACACTCGCAACGCCTAAATTAGGACGAATGGTGGTAAATGGATAGGCGGCAATTTTAGGTTTGGCAGCACTAATCACACTAATGATTGTGCTTTTTCCTACACTTGGTAGGCCAATTAAACCCACATCGGCAAGCAGTTTAAGCTCCATTTCGAGTTCAACAATTTGACCAGGTTCGCCGTTTTCTGCAAGTTCTGGGGCTGGGTGTTTGGTTGTCGCAAAGGCAATGTTCCCACGGCCTCCACGGCCACCACGGGCAACAATGACTTGTTGTTTATGGCTGGTTAAATCGGCAATCACATTTCCTTGATGACGAATGATCGTTCCGACCGGAACTTTTAAGATAATGTCATCCGCATCTTTTCCGGATTGGCCTTTGCTCATACCTTTGCCGCCTTCTGGCGCTTTAAAGTTCTTTTGATAACGGTATTCGAGTAACGTCGATAAGCCTTCTTCGGCTTCTAGGATCACATGACCGCCTCGGCCTCCATTACCGCCTGCGGGTCCCCCGAGGGGAACATATTTTTCACGACGAAAAGCAACGATGCCGTCGCCGCCTTTTCCTGCTTTGGTTGTAATGGTTACGTGATCAATAAACATGATTACACCTTTTTTTCAAACCCGATACGATAAATCGCATCAAGCATTCCGACTTCTTGAAAGCCTTGTCTTTGTAAAAATTGTAGCATGATAGGATTCTCTGGATGCGTATCGACCTTAATACTAGAAGCATTCCACTCTTTGGCTAAACGCTCGGCATGCTGAAACAACGCTTTCGCAATGCCTTGGCGCTGAACACTTGGGTCAACAACAACGCGGTGAATAAAGACTGAGTTCTCCACTGTCCATGGCAAATCATAATACGAGGAATGACACGTTTGATCGATACATGCGATTCCGACTAACTTGTGATCTAAATAGTAGCCATATAAACTCGCATGACGAATATCATTCATAAAATGAATGGCACGTGGATACGACTCATCCCACTGCGGGATGTTGTTTGCTTTCATGTGTAAAATGCCTTTGAGTGCCAAGGCATCAACATCATTAATTTCCGTTGCTTTAACAATATGAATCATAGTGAGAAAAAAAAGTGCAGTTTATGCACTTTGAGAGTCTTGGGGATATACCGATACTTGCGTACGGGTTTTTCCTTTACGTTCGAATTTGACGATGCCATCAATGGTGGCAAACAACGTGTCATCCGACCCAATCCCTACATTGGTTCCGGGATGAATGCGAGTGCCGCGTTGACGGTAAATAATCGACCCACTTGAGGCATATTGACCATCAGATTTTTTTGCTCCTAAACGCTGGGCGTTGGAATCGCGTCCGTTTTTGGTGGACCCAGTTCCTTTTTTGGAGGCAAATAATTGAATGTTTAATTTAATCATTGTCGTTCTCCTTGATTTGTATCGCTTTCGGGTAGCTTTCAGCAAGCTCTTTCAGCGTTAATTTCATACTTTGAAGTAATGTTTGAATGGTTTCGTTTGGTTGATGGACTTGAAACATCAAGTATCCATCTGATTCTTTAATTGTCACCATATCCTCTGCGACAAACCGACTCATCGCTTGCACCATGCTGATTGCAATGGCACTTGCTGCCGCACAGACAATGTCTTGACCGGCATCGGCGAAGTTGGCATGTCCTTTCATTTCAAAGGACGTGGCAGAGAAGGTGGCTTTGATCATAATGAGATTTTGGTAATTTCGACTTTGGTATACGGTTGACGATGACCGTTTTTCTTACGGTAATGTTTTTTCGGTTTCATCTTGAAAACAATAATCTTCTTTTGACGACCTTGTTTTTCGACTTTTCCTTCAACCGTGACGCCTTCGACATAAGGAGACCCAACATAAGTTTTGTCGTCGCTATAAAGCAACACTTTGTCGAATACTACTTTTTTCCCTGCTTCAACATCTAGTTTTTCAATGTAGATCGAATCGCCTACACTGCAACGAACTTGTTTTCCACCGGTTTCGATAATTGCGTACATCTTTGCACCTCTTTCATTTATTTGCTTTAAAATCCGCCATGCAGGTGCAGAGTTTGCTTAATACCTGGTCTGTGCGTTTTGTGCAGCATTTAATATTATCACAAGCAATCCCGCGCTTTCAAGCAATTTCACAGGATTCCAATCTCATGCAAACTAAGAAATCCACTTCGTGACACAATCACATGGTCCAAGAGCGGGATATTCATCACCTTTGCCGCTTCATGAAGCTGTTTGGTCATTTCAATATCTGCGGGACTTGGCGTCACATCGCCACTCGGATGATTATGGGCCACAATCACACTGGCGGCAGAAACCCCAATCGCTGGTTTTAAAATCTCCCGTGGATGAACCACACTGGCGTTTAAGGTTCCTTTAAATAACACCATGGCTTCAATGAGTTGATGTTGCGTATCTAAGAAGACCCCGACAAACTGCTCTTGATCGCTTTCGGCGATCATCGGATATACGATACTATACACATCTTTGGGCGTGGTAATTTGCGGACGGACATCATGCTTAATCCGGCGGCCCAGTTCAAAGGCCGCGACTAAACTCGTGGCTTTGGCCATACCAATGCCGGTCATCCGTAAGTATTCATAAATTGTCATTCTGGATAGTTTATATAGCGTGTGTTTGGCCGTTAATCGCTGTGCCACTTCGAGGGCACTGTCTTGGTTCGAGCCGGTTCGAAGCAGTAAGGCGATCAATTCACTGTCGCTTAAGCTGCTGATGCCTTTGCTGCGTGCTTTTTCGCGGGGGCGTTCGGTATGCTTTATCTCTTTAATCCACATAAAAACCTCCTAACGTATGATTAGGAGGTTTGTTTTATTTACTAAAGTACGAACTTCGGATTTGTGAGATGAAATAGAGACTTCCACAATAGATCGTGGAATGCTGGTTGGTAAAGTAAATGGTTGAATCGTTAACCACTTCCACATTGTCATGCGCCACAACCAAACGCAAGTCCTCTGCGGGCATACTGCCAGGGTAATCAAAGGTTGTTAGTGTGAGTTTACTTGCCACAGGAGCAAGCATCGCTAGCATCTTCTCATAGGGCTTTTTATCCAATACCCCAAAGATGATATGTGGTTTTTCGTCCAACGTTTCAATATAGTGAACTAAGGTTTGAATCCCCTCAATGTTATGGGCTCCATCAATCATGACATGTTCATTGAGTCGTTCTAAACGGCCCGGCCAGAAAGCTTTTTTGAGGCCTTGTTTGATATGATCTTTCGTGACCTTGTAGTTCTTGGATTGAATTAAATAATTCATCGTCTCAATTGCCAAAGCGGCATTACTGGCTTGGTGTTGGCCAAGCATCGAGATAGTATAGTTCTCGCCATCATACGTAAATGTGGTGGACGTTTTTGCTAAGGTTAGATTCGATATCGCTGAGATTCGTTTCATGAACGCACGGCGCTGCTTACAATAACGTTCAAACTGCGGCGCCATTTCATCATCGATACTAGTAATTAATGCATCATGAACAATTCCTAATTTTTGAAACCCAATTAACTCTTTGGTATCCCCAAGAATTTCCGCATGGTCTGTTCCAATGTTCGTAATGACCGCAACATCTTTGTTGATGACGTTTGTTGCATCCAGTAAACCGCCTAATCCGACTTCAATCACCGCCACATCAACCTTTTGTTCCTCGAAATAGAGAAAACTCATGATCGTTAAGATCTCAAAGTTGGTTAACGGATGATGATTGATCGTTAAGACATGCTTCATGTGATTGGTTAAACGAATCACATCGGCATCACTAATATACGAGTGATTGATTGATATTCGCTCATTAAACACCACAACATATGGGGAAATATACGCACCGACTTTATATCCTGCTTCTTGCAAGATATGACGCAAATAGGTAACCGTGCTTCCTTTGCCGTTGGTTCCCCCAACGTGTATACAAGGATAATTGACGGGGTCACCAAAAAGCGCCATGGCTTGTTCCACCCGCGCTAAGTCTAAACGACGTTCAAATTGTCTGGGCTCATAAATCCAGTCGAGGCACTCTTGCAGTGTTGTAAACATACGAGATGATTATATCAAAGACACAATAAAACATGCACCGTTACAGGTGCATGTTCTCCATATATTCTTTTCGTTCTTTGATGACCTTTTCCGCAATCTCGAAGGGACATTCTTCATAGGATGCAAAATCCATTTCGAAGCTTCCTCGAGCTTGCGACATTGATTTTAAGTCATTCGTATAGGTCAGCATTTCCGCTTGAGGAACTTTAGCGGTAATCAGTGTCATGGTGCCAAGTGGCTCCATGCCTCGTACCAGACCACGACGACGGGACATATCGCCCATCACATCCCCGGTGTATTCATTGGGGACTTTGATCTTCACGTTCATGACGGGTTCGAGTAAGGTCGGTTTGGCTTTCATAAAGCCTTCTTTATAGGCAATGCTTGCGGCCATTTTAAACGCTAACTCGGATGAATCGACCGCATGGTAAGACCCATCATAAAGTACAGCTTTTAAGCCAATGACTGGATAACCAGCGAGTCCACCGTGTTGAATTGCTTCCACAAGTCCTTTTTCTACGGCAGGGATGTAGTTTTTCGGAACCGATCCACCAAAGATTTCTTCATCAAAGATAAATTCTTCTTCGGTCGGCATAAATTTAATATGAACATCGCCGTATTGACCCGATCCACCGGATTGTTTCTTATATTTACCTTGAACATCAGCGGTTCCTTTAATGGTCTCACGGTAGACAATCTCCATGTCTTCAACATCGACATTGACTTTGTATTGGGTTTTTAATTTTTCAATGTATAAATCAATATGTTTTTGGCCTTGTCCACCAAAGAGGAGTTGACCGGTTTCTTTGGGACGTAAGACTTTCACACTACGGTCTTCGATTTCAATTCGTTGCAATGCTTGCGCAATGCGGTCCTCATCGCCTTTGGCTTGAGGAACTAGACCAACATAAAGGGTCGGGCTATGGGAAGGCACGCCATAAAGCGGCGTTTGAACACTAGGATCAGCTAACGTATCGCCCGTTTTAACTTCATCCATCTTGGTTAAGACACATAAGTCCCCGGCATATACGACATCCGCATCAATGTGATCTTTTCCTCTAAAGTAATAAAGCTGATTGGGTTTGAGCTTATCGCGGCCACCAACCACCATCATCGGTGTATTTTTATCTAGTTTACCGGATTTGACTTGAACATAACTGAGTCGACCTAAGAACGGGTCAATCACCGTTTTATAAACAACGGCTCTGAATTTATTGTCATCAAAAACTTCTTTTTCTACTTCACGGCCCGTGTCTTTAAACTGAATGCGTTGTTTGATCGCATCAGGCATAATTTCATGAATCACTTCTAGAATTTCAGCAGGACCAATGTTTCGGTCTGCGGCTCCAATTAAAATCGGAATCACATCGCCGTGTAAGACGCCGCTAGCAGCCCCTTCAAAGATTTCTTGTTCGGTGAATGGGGTTCCTTCAAAGAATTTTTCCATTAACGCATCACTGGATTCCGCAACGGCTTCCATCATCATGTCGCGAAAAACTTGGAGTTTTTCAGCATAGGCTGGACTTAACGGTTGATCGGTAAATTTACCATCTTTGTAGTGACGCTCTTTTTGACTAAAGACGCGAGCAATCCCTTCAAACGACGTCTGTTCGCCAATTGGGACGCCTAACGGCATACAGCCTTTGCCAAATTTCTCACGAATTTGGCTAATTAATGTTTCAACATCCGTGTTTTCTTTATCGAGTCCGTTAATGAAAATCATCGTCGGGATCGAGTATTTACGAAGAAGTTCGTAATTTTTTTCGGTACCTACCTGAATCCCACTCGGCGCATCAATCACTAAAATTGCGCCACTACTCACACGTAGCGCCGCAGTGACTTCGGCTTCCATATCCAAAAAACCAGGGGTGTCTAAAAAGTTGATCTTTTGGCCATCATATTCCACCGGAATAATGGTGGTGGATAAACTCATTTGATTATCTTTTTCTTCTTTTAAAAAGTCTGATACCGTGGTGCCTGCGGTCAGCGATCCTTTTTGCCCAATCACTTGTGCGTGATGCAAAATCGATTCTAAGAGGAACGTCTTCCCGCTTCCTTGGTGGCCAACTAACGTAATATTTTTGACCTTGTCTGATGCATATCCTTTCATCGTAATCTCCTTTACTGGTGCTTTGTTTCTCGTAGCTAAATTGTAGCATGAAAACGTTTACTTTCTCAACGAAAAAAAACCCTAGCCAAGCTTGGCTAGGGCAGTTTCTACTTCTTGAAGTTCTTGAATATACTTATCTAATTTTTGTGTTTCCATCTCAACAACGACCTCAGGAGCCTTGGCTAAAAACAGTTCATTGCCGAGCATGCTTTGGGCTCTCGCAATTTCTCCTTTAAGGCGTTTTGCTTCTTTTTCGAGACGTAATTTTTCTTCGTTCATATCCACCAATCCTGATAACGGAATACTGATTGTCGCTTTTGCGATGGTTAATCGTACCACATCTGTCGAATCCACACTGTCAAAGCTCATCGGGTCCGGATTCGTAAACTTCTCAATATAAATGCGGTAGGTTTCTAAGAGTTGTTTGGTCGCTTCATCCGTTGCGATATATAACGACACGGGCTTACTCATTGGAACTTTATACTCAGTACGTGTCGTTCGTACTTGGGTAATCAGTTCAATCATATAATCCACATCCGCTTCAGCAGAGGTTTTTAACGCTACGGCCGTTGGCCACGATGACGTACTGATACTACCTTCACTGCCAGGTAATTGCTGGTAGATGTATTCCGTCATAAACGGCGCAAATGGATGTAAGACTTTTAGAATCGCTTCTACCACAAAGAGTAAGACTGCTTTGGTATTGGTGCGTTCTGGATGCAGTTTCGCCATCTCTAAATACCACGCCGCAAATTGATCCCATGCAAAGTCGGATAAGGCACGGTCCACTTCACCAAACTCAAAGCGTTCGAACATCTTATCGACGGTTTCTAACATTGTGTTGTATTTGGCGAGGACCCACGTATCAATGGGATCCAGGTTTGAAAGGTCCATCTCATGACGAGCATCCACGTTTAATAAGACAAAGCGAGCCATGTTCCAAACTTTATTCATCAAGTTCCAGCTGGCATCGACTTTTTCTTTCATGAAGCGTAAGTCTTGGCCAGGGGTGGAAGAGGTTGTTAGCATATGGCGCAGTGTATCGGCCCCGTATTCTTCAATCACATCCATCGGGTCAATCCCATTGCCTAATGATTTACTCATCTTACGGCCTTGTTCATCACGAATCAAACCGTGAATCACCGCATGATGAAACGGAATCGTCCCCGTAAACTCTTTGGCTTGAAACATCATTCTCGCCACCCAGAAAAAGATAATGTCATACCCTGTGACTAACACATCCGTGGGGTAATAACGTTTGAAGTCGTCCGATTCTTCTGGCCAGCCTAACGTTGAAAATGGCCATAAGGCACTGGAAAACCATGTATCTAATACATCCTCATCTTGCACCCAGTCAACACCTGGGGATTCAAGTTGAACTTTTACTTCACCGTCTTTGTACCAAGCCGGAATACGGTGTCCCCACCATAACTGTCTAGAAATACACCAGTCTTGAATGTCTTCCATCCAGCGCATAAAGGTGTTCTCAAAACGATCTGGTGTAAAGTGAACTTTATCTTTAGTTGCTTGTTGTTTGATTGCCGCATCCGCTAAGGGCTGCATTTTCACAAACCATTGTTTGGAAAGTCGTGGTTCGACTGGAGCCCCGGTTCGTTCTGAATGACCGACCGAGTGGGTATAGGCTTCGACTTCAGGACAACGTCCAAGTTCTTGTAAATCTTTGACTAACTGTTTACGGCAAACAAAGCGGTCTTGGCCATTATATTTACCAGCAAGTTCATTCATCGTGCCATCTTCATTCATACAAAGCGGCATCGCAAGGTTGTATTTAGTCCCAATGATAAAGTCATTGGGGTCATGAGCTGGTGTGACTTTAACCGCCCCGGTTCCAAATTCCATATCGACATACTCATCGGTAATAATTGGAATTTCTCTTGTTGTTCCTGGGATATAAACGGTTTTGCCAACAAACGAAGAATATCGTTTATCCTTCGGGTGAACCATGATCGCGGTATCGCCAAACATCGTTTCTGGACGAGTGGTGGCAATTTCAATATGACCTGAGCCATCGGTTAACGGATAGGTAAAGTGATATAAGGCTCCTTGGACTTCCAAATACTCCACTTCAATATTAGATAATGCAGTCTTGGCTTCCGGGTCCCAGTGAATAATACGCTCCCCTTGATAAATGAGGCCCTTGTTATAAAGCGTAATAAAAACGTCTAAAACCGCTTTATTTAGACCCTCATCTAACGTAAAGCGCTCCTTGGAGTAATCCAACGATAAACCGAGTTTGGCCCACTGGGCTTTAATATTCTCGGCGTATTCTTCTTTCCATGCCCACGCTGCCTCTAAAAACTTGTCACGACCGAGGTCGTAACGACTGATGCCTTGTTCTTTTAAACGAGCATCGACTTTGGCTTGGGTCGCAATGCCGGCATGGTCCATCCCGGGTAACCATAAAGCATCATAGCCTTGCATTCGTTTACGGCGAATAATAATGTCTTGTAAGCTCGAATCCCAGGCATGACCCAAGTGAAGTTTACCGGTGACATTCGGTGGGGGAATGACAATCGAAAAGGGCTGCTTGCTGGTGTCTCCACTGGCAAAGACATTTTGCTGAAGCCACCATTCATACATTCCGCTTTCAACTTGTAAATGATCGTATTTTTTATCCATTAGTTATCCTTTGTGGTGATCGGTAGTAAGACATCTACCGTATTGTTATCTTTGTAGTATTCAATCGTCGGTCTAGATGAATCAAACGCTTCGCCGTAGCCTTCAAATAGAGCTTCAAACGCTAGACCAATGTTGTCATGACGGTCTGGCCCTTCCAGGCGAATGCGAGCAAAGAGTCCGTCTGGGCTATCCATTGTCTCAAATTCTTGCATATGATCATTCGGCAAGATGGTGGCAGCAAATTTATACGTCCCCGTTCCAAGCGGTCCATATTGATAACCGTATAATTTACGGCCACTTAGTGTCCCGAGTCGTCGTTCAAACACCG
>CAYTXT010000001.1:0-108122 GCA_964442245.1 uncultured Candidatus Izemoplasmatales bacterium | reverse complement strand
ACGTTCCCATTATTGAACTCAAAGAAAGCTCTACCGGTGGATTCTATTTAATCGCGACCTTTAAAGGTAGTGGGGGTCCAAGCGGAGAAGGAATCACGCAGTATATGGTTGGATTCAATAACAATACCATCCTTGGATTAGAAGCTCTTACCATCGGTGAAACACCCGAATATGGTGGAGTCTATATGACGAATAGTGATTTTAAAGAACAGTTTATCAATGTTGATGTTGAACAGTTTATTACCAATGGACTAGATGCCTATACCGGTGCAACCGTAACACGAGTCGCATTCGATCAAGCACTCTATCAACTCTTAAATTATGTCCAAACTCAATTACTAGGGTTTGATACACCGACAGAACGTGCCATTGATGATGAAGTAATGGCAGCACTTGATGATATGTTTGAAGGTGTTAGCTTTACCAACGAATCGATTAAATCAGGTAGCATATACGGTGTGTTTACTGGACGTGTAAACGATATCGTCGAGGCTGTGGTGTATTACATTGTCCATGACAATGGAGGAACCACGTCCATCTATAACAACTTGGTGAATCACTCGTTGATTCATATCAATCCAGCAACGGGAGCCATTGAAGAGCTTCGCGTGATTCGAAACAATTCATCTTATACGACTCATTATCCAGATACGGATAAAGGGGTTGAACTTGACGGAGTTGATATGAGTTTCCTTCGTGGGATCTCAGCACCAGGAAATGTAAGCCGTGACGACTTTGATGTAATGAGCGGCGCAAGTACTGAACCGGGGTGGGATACCATGCCCGCACTGGTTAAAGCGATTGACCAAGTATTAACCTATCAACAACAGCATCAAATAGGAGGTTCGTGATGGATCAAACCGTAAAATTAGGAAGTGTATTTAAAAATGGAGTCCTGACGAACAATCCAACCTTTGTTCAATTTTTGGGGATGTGTCCCACCTTGGCAGTCACCTCCCAAGTCAACAGTGCGCTTGGAATGGGTGTTGGGGTGGTCTTCGTCCTTGTATTATCGAACCTTTCGATTTCATTAATTCGTAACTATGTACCTTCGGAGATTCGCATCCCGGTTTACATTGTTGTGATTGCAGCCCTAGTTACCATCTTAGAAATGTTTATGAATGCTTGGACTCCTGATTTAGCAGCTGAATTAGGAACGTTCTTAAAACTAATCGTTGTTAACTGTATTATCTTAGGACGTGCCGAAGCGTTTGCGCAAAAGAATGGTCCGATTGCCTCGATGGTTGATGGACTTGCGATGGGATTAGGATTTACCGGTGGACTTACCTTGTTAGCGATTTTCCGTGAAGTCTTTGGATCCGGATCGTTTATGGGGAATGAAATTAGTTTAATAGCTGATAACAATTTCCAACTTAGTCTATTAACAGGTCCTGCAGGAGCGTTCTTGGTCTTTGGACTCCTCGTCGCTCAACTTACGAAATACCGTCAATTTAAGGCGGATAAAGAAGCATCTCAGGAGGCTCTCGCATGAACTTAATCGGCATTGCTTTCGGGGCAATCTTTGTTTCAAACGTTGTATTAGCCCAGTTTTATGGACTTTGTTCGTTCCTTGGTGTATCCAAGAAAAAAGGACCAGCGTTCTCGATGGGGATGGCGGTTACCTTAGTCATTACCTTAAGTACGATGATTGCCTGGGCGTTGGATCATTTTATTTTAATTCCCAACAACCTTCGTTACTTAAACACCATTACGTTTATTCTAGTTATCGCTGCATTTGTGCAGTTGGTGGAAATGGCGATTAAACGTTTTAGCCCACCACTATATCAATCACTGGGTGTTTATTTACCGTTAATTACAACCAACTGTGCCGTATTAGGGGTAGCGATTGACTCGACACAAAAGCTTAGTTATAACTTTGCTGAAGCAACAACCTACGCGTTGTTCATCAGTTTAGGATATGCGCTCGTGATTTATTTATTTAGTGCGATTCGAGAAGAAATGGATGCATATGATGTTCCTCGTAACTATCAAGGACTTGGTGTTGCGTTGATTACAGCCTTTATCTTAGCAATGGCCTTCTCGGGATTTGTAGGTGTAGTATGACCGTTGTCTTAACCCTAGCCTTTTCCCTAAGTATTTCATTAGCGGTTATATTATCGTTTGCATCCCAAGCCTTGCACGTTCCTGAAGACCCACGCCTCAATGACATTATTAACTTATTGCCACTGGCGAACTGTGGTCAATGTGGAAACCCGGGTTGTAAAGGGATGGCAGAAGCGATTTTGTCAGAAAACACTCGTCTTACGTCGTGTAAACCTGGAGATCAAGCGATGCGCGAACGTATCCGTGAATATTTAGAGACTCACCCGGATGAAGAGGGAGCCTTTGTAAAGGTCAAAATGTAATGAAAAAGATTCTTGCCCTCGTCCTTGTATTATTCCTTGTTGCTTGTGAGCAAGCACCGTACCGAATGGATAATTTGGACGACTACATCTTAGACCCAGATATTCAAAAAGTAGATGTTCGTGGTCAAAGTGAACGGCTTGCGAATGGATATGTGGACCGTTTTCAATCGATAGCGCTGGTTGAGTTATTAGGCCAAAGTGCGATTGATTTATCGAATGGATACAACTTCGAACCCGAAGATATCTTAAATGAAGCATTTATTCGAGCCTTGTTTGATGAAGATGCTGAAGCAATTGTGATCATGTGCAACAGTGGAACAAGAAGTCGCTATATGGTCCGTGTTCTTGAACACTTAGGTTATGATAACGTCTACAACCTCGGAGCGTACACCGATTATAACGGTGCATACTTCATTAATGGAGCATAAAAAAAGCCCAATGGGCTTTTTTATTTGTTGATGAATGATTTATCTTGATACGTCGTATGGAAGTATCGTTTTGCTTTCACTCCACGAGTTTGGTCCACCAGTTGCTGATACGCTTTTTCTTGGTCCATCGTCGGGAGTGGATTAGGGTCATACAGCTTCGATTGAAGAATGCTCTCTTGACGTAGACTCACTACATCAAGACCACTTCGGTATTCCTCACGTAAGATCGGTTGACCGCCACCGTTGAGGCATCCGCCTGGACATCCCATGAGTTCAACGTAATGATAGATAACTCCTTTGTCTTGTTGAACACGTAAGTAATCCATCATATCCTGCATGTTTTTACCGCCATGGGCTTTTGCAATACGCAAGGTATGATCCCCAATAGTTATCGTAGATTCTAGTAACTCAGGGTAATCAGCGATGGGTGTGTAGGTGAAATTGATGGTGGGTTGTCCGACTGCGCGGTTTGCAACGCGCAGAATTCGCTCCATTAATCCTCCATCTAAGGATCTGAATCCACTTGATTGATCCAGTTTATCAACCGGGGAGTTCCATTCAAAGGCAGGCATCGAATCAACATCGATTCGTGCTTTACGAATCATTCGTGCAATTTCGCGAGTGGTTAAGACAGCGTCAACATTACGTAGTCCATCATTTACCATGTCGTCACGGTCTGATTCTGACTTATGAGCTGTACATGGAGAAATCGTAACAACATAAAGTTTTGTAGGGTTAATCTTATAGGCATCATGCGCAAGGAAGGACTTGAGTAATGTTCCTTGTAGCATGTGAGGTGCTTTGGCAGTAGAAATATGGTCGAGCATCTCAGGGTGATTTTGTTCTGCATAACGAATCCATCCAGCGCTACAAGAACTAAATAAAGGGAATCGTTCAGGAGCATTTTCCAATGTGTCCATTAATTCTGCCGCCCCTTCGAAGACGGCAATATCTTCGGCGATGGATGTCGTAATCACATCATCAAATCCTAAGGTTTTAATTGCGGATAAGATTTGACTTTCCACTTCATCGACATTGGTCCCGATATCGTAGCCAAAGTCTTCTCCAATTGCTGCTCGAACCGCAGGGTCCACTTGAGCAACGACAAATCGGTTTGGATCACGAAGCGCTTCTTGCACATCTTGGATATGATCTTTTTCAACAATTGCTGCAGTTGGACAGACTTTTGTACAAAGTCCACATCCAATACAGTTCACTTCATCTAAACTTCCTTTTCCAAAGATCGGAGAGATGACGCTGTCATAACCGCGTTCCATGTATTCTAAGACACCAACGCCAGCGATTTGATCACATACGGCAATACAAGAAGAACAGTGAACGCATTTACTGGAGTCGAGGACAATGGATGCAGACTCATTAAGTTTTAGTTCCTTGCCAGCTAAATCAAAGCTGTGTTTATATACATCGTCTACGTTGTACAAACGCATTTGATCAAATAAATCACAGTTTTTTTCTCGCGGACATGTCCAGCAATCAAACGAGTGATAACTTGCTAATAGTTCTAAGGATTGTTTTCGTGAATCAAAGACGCGGTCCGTTTCAGTATTAACCACCATACCATCAGTCGCTTCTAACGTACACGTTGTTTGAAGACGTGACCCATTTACTTCTGCGACACACATACGGCAAGCGGCAACATCATTCAGGTCTTTTAAATAACATAATGTCGGCATGTAGGTTCCTTGAGCTTGAATCACCTCAAGGACATTACTTTTATCTGCCACCTCAACGGTTTGACCATTGACGGTGATGGTAATCATCTTTTGTTCGCTCATGCATTTGCCTCCTTGAAGCATTTGCCACAGCGACAATGACGATCACGGATATGCTCAACAAACTCATCTTCGAAACTATAAAGCGCGGAATACATTGTCATCCCCATCGCAACACCTAGTCCACAAAGAGAAGCGGAGCGCATGTGTTCAGCTAAGTCTTTCATCTTTTGTAAATCATCCATGGTCGCTTCGCCTTGAATGATTTTCTCAAAAAATTGAGTCATTTTTCGTGTTCCTGCACGGCATGGAGTACAACGTCCACAACTTTCAATCGCTAATAAGTCGACGTTGAAATGCATAAACTGCATGAGACATGTCGAATCATCAAGGAAGACGGTTCCTCCCGAACCTACCATGACTTGGCGTTCTTTAAATAGATCGAACTGAATAGGCATATCAATATCGTTAGGTCCGAGCATTGTTATGTTTGGACTTCCTGTTACAAACGCTTTGAATTTACGGCCTTCGCGAAGTCCTCCACCTAGTTCAATTAATTCTCGAATGGTTGTACCTAGGGGCACCTCTACTGTTTTTGGTTCACGAAGCTGTCCGGTTAACGTAAAGACTTTAGTCCCCTCGCTACCAGCAACACCATAAGAAGCAAACCACTCCCCACCGTTGAGTAAGATTTGAGGTACGACCCCTAATGTTTCAACGTTGTTAATAATGGTTGGTTTATTAAATAGTCCTTGAACCGCTGGAAATGGCGGCTTGTTTTTGGAGTTCCCACGAAGTCCTTCAATGGAAGAAATAATCGCGGTTTCTTCTCCACAAATATAAGCGCCTGCCCCACGGTACATGATGACCTCGAAATCAAAGCCACTTCCCATGATGTTTTTCCCTAGTAAGTTTTTGGCTTTTGCTTGCTCGATGGCATGCTCCATGACGCGTTGTGCTTCCGGATATTCATATCGAATGTAGACATACCCAATTGTTGCCCCTGTGGCAAATCCTGCTATCACCATACCTTCGATGGCACTGTGTGGGTCTTGTCGCATAATGACACCATCAATAGTCGCAGCTGATTCACCTTCATCAGCATTCATAATGATGAAGTGTTGTTGGTCTGACTTTTTAACAAAACTCCATTTCACTCCGGTTGGGAATCCCCCACCACTTCGTCCTTTAAGACCGGACTTTTTGACTTCCTCAATCACCGATTCAGGCGTCATCGAAAAGAGCACTTTGTGGAGTGCTTTATAACCGTCACGGGCAATATATTCCTCAATCGAGTACGGATCAATAATGTAGGCGTTCTTTAGTTTAATATGAACTTCTTTATCTTTGTTGTGACGAAGGTCTACGTTAAACTTTGGTCCGACTTTGGCTAAGGTTTCTTGTTGAATCCGGTTTAATTCTTGAATCATTTGTCGGCCTCCAATTTGGCTAATTCATTGCGTAATTCGTCGATGCTGATGTGTTTATGAATATGGTGGTCAATCTCAACGTTTGGTGAATGCTCGCAGCGTCCAAAGCAGCGACCAATACGAAGGCTGATATGTCCATCCTCCCTTGTTTCATGGGGTTGGACCCCAATGACCTCGCTTGCAATCTTCAGTAGTTCCTTCCCATCTTGCATGTAGCACGATGTTCCTAGGCAGACTTCGACAACGTGTTTACCTAACGGTTCGGTTGTGAAGTAATCATAAAAAGTGACAATGCCGCTAATACGAGCCACGGAGACGTCCATGACCTCTGCGATAATTTTCTGCGCCTCCACAGGGACACAACGAAACATATCTTGGGCTACATGGATTGCTGGTAATAGACCATCAGGTCGACCTTGGTAGACCATCACTTGTTGTCTAAATTGTTGTAATTGTTCAGGTTGGTACATGGGTTCCTCCATCTCTTATATTTTAGCCAATAATCTTATGATTCGGTTTAGGTAATTCGGTGTATTTCACATTTTAAAGATAGTAAAAATGTAACATATGTTACGATATAGGATTCGTTGTTGTGGTGTGGCTAAGGTGGTATAATGGGAAGGCATTTAGAGGTTATATGAAAAAGCTAATAATCCTTACGGTATCGTTGTTTTTACTTCTTAGTCTTGCAGCATGTGATACGGAACTCGTCGATATTCCGATCAATCCAGATCCCGTAGAAGAACCGGTTGATGAAGGACCGGACGTCAGCGTAACGCCACCGGTTGAAACTGACCCAGAGGTGGAGACTTCGACCCCTGACATCTCTCCTGAAGTTATTATTGAGTTCATCGACCGCTTTATTGAAGTTCCAGCTGAAGTAGAGCGTCTTCGCCGCTATCAACCCGGAACCTATATGGCAGCAGAACCCACCCCTAATAACCAAAATGGGCATGTTTTTGTTGTTGTTATGATTGATGATTATGGCTTTATCTCTAACGTATATATTGATCAAACCATTTCGACCCGTGTGTTATTTGTTGATCCATCGGGCCTTGTATACACCTTTGTTCAAGGAAATAATGTCAATATTCCTGACTCTTATCGCTTAATTAGTGTTTCTCAACCGGTATCTACTTATCCAACAGTGGATGATGCGATACGGGCAACGGATTTGGTGGTTGGTATAAACAACACTGAAATCCGCCGTCTTGCTAGAACCGTGGTTAATGAAACCAAACAAATTGGATCAGACCGCGTTGCTGTGACATCACCACTATCCTATAAAGATCAAATGCAGTTGGTCGCTGATAAGGTGGTTCAGGATAATACGACCTATGGCTTCAATTTAATTAACCAAAATAATATAGTCACAACAACAAGCATTCCTAATATTGATCAACCTTTGGATATTCCATTATTTCTTATCCAGTCAATTCTAGATGGTCCTGCGGACCTTTTATCTACAACAACACTACGCTCCTTGGATACCCCGCGTTACGGAGAGTATCAAACAGGTCTTTATGTTGAATACTCCCCTGCATTCCTTGAAAACGGTGGGATTAATCATGCGATTAGTCTAATTGGTGTTGACCGATTTGGTCGTATCTTTTCAAGTTATGTCGATGAAACAGTCGGTTCAACGGCTCGAACTGGTGTATTTTCTTCGAAACAAATTCTTGGCGATGCGTTTCCGGTGACGGGGTCCGATGCGACCTGGTCACGTCAATCAAATACATTGAGTCAACAAACCGTCTTTAACCAAGGTATTGAAGGATTTACCTATCAACTCGTCGGAGCACTAGGTAATGCGTCAAACATCCCTTATCCATTTACAACGTCATTACCGGTTCAAATATCGAACCTTCCGGGAATCACGATTCCTGTTAATTCCATGATTCAAGCGTTAGATCGTAATCTATCTCAAGCACGATTCGGTCAATACATCGATGGTGTTTACAAGGTTAATGCTTCCGATGGTTCAAATCAATTTGCGATTGTCACAATCGAAGACAATACGATTATCGATATTTATGTTGATCGATTTATCAACTCGGATCAAGCACGATTATTCCGCCAAAACCAAGAAGTAACCTTAGAGCGTTTTCCCCGTTCCATTGGGACACTAAATGCCTCTAGGACCGTTCAAATTCCGGTGTACCGAATAGGGTCCAGCTATTATTTCGCTTCGAATCTAACGCATTTAGGAAATGTTCCTATTATTGGCGATCAGCAAATAAAACAAGACCAACTGGTCACGTTATCACTCCAAGAACGCAATCAATTATCGCCTGTTGCTGCGGTGCAAACATCACGTTCGTTACGTGAGGTTGACGCAACGCAAGCTCAATGGGCCGCACAAACCGATCAAATTATTTCCTTGATTGTTGATGAAGGAACAACCACAAGTTTCTTAGTATCGAATGGACGATTCTTAAGCACATCAACGGGTCAATCCATTCCGATTGATAGCATCTTTAATCTAATCACTAAAGCGTTATATCTAGCCAGAACAACGGGTAATGCCATTACGAGTGTAGGAAATAGTCTAGTTGACGTACCCATTGCAGATGGCTCGTATGTTGCCTTTCAAGCACCAACGTCTACAGGAGAAACGCCGTATTCTTATATGATGGTTCGTAGTGGTCAAGTCGTCACATGGGTGGTGGACCGAACCGTACTTCGTGGTGAAACCATGACTTCTGTATTACTAAGTTCAAGTCTTACAGATGCCACTAGACAAGTAGAAGCCACATCGCTAATGCAGCAACTATTAACTCAGCAAACAGCTTTAATCTCGAGCACTATTGTTGATCCACTTCCTGAGATTACGTTTGTCTCAGTTCGAGGTCAATCGGTGTTTTCATCCACGACCTTTTCCGATGACGTCTATGCTCAAATTGAATCCATCGATGGAGTGATACAACAAGCTGCTAGAGCCCGTCTAGCTCAAGACATGCAGACCATACAAGCATATTTTGCATCGAATCCTGATACGTTTCCGAGTCAACCTTTGGTTGCCTTTCAAACAAAAACAAGATGGGTTCCATCAATCTTAAGTCTGCCAACATTGAGTGCGAATTACCGTTTGGAATGGTCAACATCAAGCCGTGATGTCGATATTGAATTAGACGGTTTGGGCTATACGTTTAGTGTGGGACAAGTTGCGGAAAACATAACAGTCCCCGTTACGGTGGAAGTGTTTCTTGCTAATTCAAATCGTCCGTATTTGAGTTTTACTTATGACTTAAACGTCATTCGCCGTTTCACGAATGGACAACAAATTCTTAATGCTGAAGCCTTTGATTTCCCGAGCCTTCGTCTTTTGGAAAATACAGCATTTAATCTTCCAACCTCCAGTGAGGTCGATGTTCGTTGGATTACATCTAATACAAACGTTATTTCTGCGGCAGGTCAGACAGTCGTTACTAATGTTCCACTTTCAGCAACGTTAACCGCTTATGTTGATTTGGATGCGAATGCACAACGCGGTCCCAATGAACCATTCCGTGAATACAACATCACCGTATTGCCTCGTGCACAAGCGCTAGAAGAAGTAATTGCGACATTGGACACGAATCAAATTGTCGAATACATCGACCCGGTTCTTGTCTTAGGGACGGATTCGAGTGTCTGGGGAATGTCTTATACTTGGAGCAGTTCAAGTCCTCAAGTTCGCATCTCAACCGTTTCTGGTGTCTCAACGTTAACCATCGGTAAACTCGATTTCCAACAAGACATTCCAATTACAGCAACGTTTAACTTACCTAACACAACACATGCGGTTAGTTACCGTCTGGATGCGGGTCGAGCAACGATTTATGAAGAATTTACGTCATTAGATATGCCAACCTTCACAACATCGAATGTGATGATTCCTGGCCAAGCGTTATTTAGTCCACTGGGTAATCGTGGCCAACGCTTTGGTAGTGAGTTGTCCTTTATCACGACTGACTTTGGACGCTTTGTGAATAATAGCGGTGTGATTATTTATCAACATCCAACAGAAGATGCATGTTTTGAACTCCGTTTTACATCAAAATATTCGGGTGGAATTACCAATTTCACACAAACCAAGCAAGAACCATTCTGTGTTATTTCGACCAGAACTCTTCAATCAAGGTTAAACCTTGACCGCGATGAAGTGAGTAATGTCGTAATTGATTTATCACTCAATAACCACCGGGACCGAGTGGTAACCTTACCTACGGTCGGAGATGTATTTGGTTATCCACTTCGATGGAGTGTTAAATCTGGAGAAATTGTTGATCCTGCCTTATATGATACGACCAATATCGACAGCGGTATTATTGTCATCAAGACATCAAATCAAGATTTTACGGCGGGCGACGACTTGGTGTTAACCTTGACGGTTGAAGTACCGCTCTTTGGGGGAGCGTTTCAACGAGCGACCAAAGATACTACGATTGATGTGAGAGAGTAATGAAAGATTCGATTATTCCCGCGATTACGTCAGTCAAGGCGTTAGAGCAATTTCTAACGACATCTCATCCCATTGGGATTGTCATGTCGATTCATGCATCGATGCTCGGCCGAGTTGTTGAGCGTATTCATGAAGCCGGAAAGAAAGCCTGGGTCCATTTAGATTTACTCCCGGGTATTTCGAGTGATGAGTACGGGGTGGAATATGTCATACAGCACTTTGCGGTCGATGGCATTGTTTCAACCAAAACAAGTGCAGTAAAAATTGCCAAGAAAAAAGGAGTCACTGCGGTATACCGTGTCTTCTTAATCGATAGTGCTTCGTTAGAAAAAAGTATTCAGCGTATTCACGAAGTTCAGCCGGACTATATTGAGTTCTTGCCTGCACTAGCTAGTAAAATCGTCCCTGTTGTAGCTTCTCGAATTGATGTCCCAATTATTGGCGGTGGTCTAATTCAAACACAACAAGACATTGATGATTGTTTCCAAATGGGAATGGTTGCTGTCACTGTTAGTAAACAAAATTTGTGGTAGCGTTTGAAATTTAAGTAATTGCGAGTATAATCAAAGTACAAGTTAATCAAATTCTGGAGATACAGAGCAAAGAAGGTTGTTTACCCGCCTCTTTGCTCTGTTTTTCATTAGGAGGAACAGAATGTATGATGTCGTCATCATCGGTACCGGTGTTATCGGTGCGATGCATGCAAGAGAACTCTCGAAGTATCCACTGAATGTTCTTGTTTTAGAAAAGAACAATGATGTGGCAATGGGAGCAACGCTTGCCAATTCAGCCGTGGTGCATAGTGGACACGATCCCAAACCCGGAAGTTTAAAAGCGAAATTTAATGTTTTGGGAAACCGAATGTATCGTCAAGTATCACGAGAACTTCACGTGCCACTTTTAGAATGTGGTGGAATGGTTGTTGCGACGAACGAGGAAGAAGAACAAGTCCTTGAGGAGTTGGTTGCTCGAGCTGAAATAAATGGCCTTCGACCCGATGAATACCAAATTCTATCTGCCAGTGAAGCCCGTTTGATCGAACCGAACTTATCGGAGGCAGTCACCAAAGCGCTAAACCTACCTACAACTGCCGTAACGTTTCCATGGGAAATGGCCATTGCGGCATTAGAAAATGCAGTGAATAACGGCGTTGAACTCCGCCTTAATCATGAAGTGACTGCGATTGAACGAAAAGAAAAAGGATTTATCATTCATGCTGGTGATGATTTGTTTGAAACAAAAGTAATCATCAATGCGGCAGGATTGTACGCTGCTCACATTTCTGAACTTCTGCATCCTAAAACATTTACGATTACCCCGCGAAAAGGGCAGTATTTTGTCACCGATAACCGTTTTCCAATTGTTAAGACTGTTGTCTATCCTGCCCCTACGAAAAAAGGAAAAGGAATTCTAGCAACACCGATGGTCCATGGAAACACATTGCTGGGTCCTACCTCTGAAGTGGTGTCGTTTGATGAGTCAAACACCACAACGATGGAAGGGTTAGCTGAAGTACGTGAGAAAGTCGGGAAAACACTAAAACATGTTCCGTTTGATAAGATCATTCGCTCCTTTGCGGGTTCTCGTCCGACGGCAGATACTGGTGATTTCATCATTGAAGAAACATCACCAGGCTTTGTCAATCTAGCTGGGATTGAATCACCAGGACTAACAGCTGCTCCGGCGATTGCCGACTATGTGGTTACTGAGATGGTGCTTCCGCGATTCAGTGTTCAAGCGAAACAATCGTTTGATCCGACTCGTCGCGAACGAATCAAAATGCAAGAGTTACCCCTTGATGTCCGTAATGAGTTCATTCATAAAGACTCAAAGTTCGGCAAAATCATTTGTCGTTGTGAAACTGTGACGGAAGCCGAAATCATCGATGCCATTCATCGACCCGTCGGAGCAACCTCGATGGTAGGGACAAAACTTCGAACTCGCGCTGGCGCAGGTCGTTGCCAAGGAGCCTTTTGCTCCTTAGAAGTATTAAAGATTTTATCTCGAGAGTTAAACATTGACCCGTTGAATGTGGAATATAAACACAAAGGTTCGCCAGTCTTACTCGCGAAAACAAAAGGTGCCTAATGAAAAACTATGATTTGATTGTCATTGGCGCAGGTAGTGCCGGAATTGCTGCTGCACTCAAAGCCCATGATGAGGGAGTTCAATCCATTCTTATCTTAGAGAAAGATAAAGAAATGGGTGGAATCCTTCAGCAATGTATCCACTCTGGGTTTGGGGTTGAAATGTTCAAAGAAGATTTAACGGGACCGGAGTATGCCGAGCGTTATATTCAAACAATGCTTGAAGCAGGGATTGAATTTAAAACAAATTCCTTGGTGACTGAACTTCGTGAAGATCGAAGCTTGGTCTATACCAACCCAGAGGAAGGTTACCAAGAAGTTCGTGGTAAAGCAGTGGTTCTAACCATGGGATGCTTTGAGCGAACGGCAGGACAAATTCATCTTCAAGGCGACCGTCCTGCTGGCATTATGACCGCAGGAACGGCTCAAAGCTTCTTGAATAAAGATGGATTCTTAGTGGGTAAACGGGTCTTTATCTTAGGGTCTGGAGATATTGGGTTAATCATGGCTCGACGAATGACACTTGAAGGAGCTGAAGTCGTTGGGGTTGCGGAGCTTAATCCATATTCCAGTGGTCTTGCTCGAAACATCGTGCAGTGTTTAGACGATTTTAATATTCCGCTTTATTTGTCACATACCGTTAGTAAGGTCTATGGCAAAGCTCGACTTGAGGGCATTGATATTTCCCAAGTCGATGACAATAAACAAATAATTCCTGGAACAGAAAAACATTTTGAGGTGGACACCTTGCTCCTAAGTGTTGGACTTATTCCAGACCGACATTTAACGTCCCAAGCAGGAATTAAACTGCATCCACGAACCGGTGGTCCCATTGTCAACAACCGCTATGAAACGAGTGTTCCTGGTATCTTTGCGGCGGGGAATGGACTTCATGTTCATGACTTGGTCGACTGGGTCAGCATGGAAGGAGAACGTGCAGGCTTAAGTGCGGCTCGTTACATTAAAGGTGAAACCACCCAAGCTGAGACGATTACGACTCAACCTGGTAACGGAATTATTTACGTTGTACCCCATGAAGTCCTAAAGCAAGTCGATGAAGATATTCGTTTTTACTTCCGCGTAAATAATGTCTACAAGGACGTGAATGTGAACGTATATAAAGATGATGAACTCATCAAAACGCTAAAGAAAAACGTGATGGTGCCGGCTGAGATGGAAATGATCCGTATGCCAAATAATCAAATTATTGATGGCCACCATATTCGTATTGAGGTAGAACAACGATGAACATTGAAATGGTTTGTGTCGTTTGTCCGGTAAGTTGCCGAATGAGCGTTGATAAGAATGAAGCAGGAGACATCTTTGTTTCTGGAAACAAATGTAAACGTGGTCCGGCTTACGCGCAAAAAGAATTGACGAACCCAACCCGAAAGGTCTCGACTACCGTCAAAATCGATGGTGCCGTTCATCTTCGTTTACCGGTGAAATCGGACCAAGAAGTACCCAAAGCATTGCTCTTAGATATTGTGAAAGCTTTAGATGAAATCGACGTTAAATCCCCAGTTAAAATGGGGGATGTCGTTGCTAAAAATGTACTTGGAACCGGAATCAACTTCGTTGCTACAAGATCTTTGTAGAAAGATTCTCCTAAAAAAAGAAAAAAAGCCTTGAGATAAGGCTTTTTTTCTAGTACTATTTATATTTGCAGGCAATGAAGTGCGAGGTTGCTGACACACTAGGGGGCGTTGCCATTGTCCCGGTCAGGTTTTCGCATCGAGCTAGCTAATCCAGATATTAGTGAGAGGAGTAAGTATGGCAAATAAAATTCGCATCAAACTTCGTGCATATGATCATATGATTATTGATCAATCCGCGATGAAGATTGTCGAGACGGCAAAGAAAACCGGATCGGAAGTAGTGGGACCTGTTCCATTACCAACTAAAAAAGAGGTGTTTACGATTCTACGTAGTCCGCACGTTAATAAGGACTCCCGCGAACAGTTTGAACGCCGCACACACAAACGAATGATTGATATTGTGAATCCAACACCACAAACGATTGATTCGTTAATGCATCTAGACCTCCCTTCAGGGGTCGAGATTGTAATTAAGTAGAGGAGTACAAACATGACAAAAGGAATCTTAGGACAAAAACTCGGCATGACACAAATCTTCAATGAAGAAGGAATTCTTGTGCCAGTGACCGTGATTGATTGTAACCAAAATGTTGTGCTGCAAAAAAAATCGGTTGAGATTGATGGGTATGAGTCGGTTCAAGTCGGATACGGGGTTAAACCTGAACGCCGTGCGAACAAACCTGAACTTGGACATCTCAAAGCGAGTGGCTCAGCACCTAAGCGCTTCGTAAGAGAATTACGTTTGACTGACATGTTGGAATATGAAGTTGGTCAAGAAGTCCCTGTAACAATCTTTGAACCTGGCCAAGTGGTTGATGTTCAAGGAACGTCAAAAGGGAAAGGATTTACCGGTACCATTCGACGTAATAATCAATCTCGAGGACCAATGAGTCACGGTTCGAGATATCACCGTCGACCTGGATCGATGGGTCCAGTCGCTCCTAACCGAGTGGCAAAAGGGAAAATTATCCCAGGGCAAGAAGGTCACAAGACCGTCACCCTTCAAAATTTAGAAATCGTCAAAGTGGATGCAGAACGTGGTCTTCTATTAATTAAAGGAAACGTTCCAGGTCCAAATAAATCATTTGTAAGCATCAAACACGCCGTGAAAGGTCAATAGTCAGAAAGGAGCGTATCATGCCGAAAGTAGCATTGCTTAATCAAGCAGGAAAAAAACTAAAAGAAATTACGTTGTCGGATGCGGTATTTGGGATTGAACCCAATCACCAAGCTCTTTATGACGTAGTCAAAGCCCAACAGGCTGCGATGCGACAAGGATCGCAAAAAGCGAAAACCCGTAGCGAAGTCCGCGGTGGGGGTCGTAAACCATGGCGTCAAAAAGGAACCGGTCGTGCTCGTCAAGGGTCGATTCGTTCTCCTCATTGGCGAGGTGGTGGGGTGGTCTTTGCACCAGTTCCCCGCGATTACTCTGTCAAAGTGAACAAACAAGTTCGTCAGTTAGCACTTCGTAGTGCATACTCGTCGAAAGTTGCAGCAAGTGTCTTACAAGTCGTAGACAAATTAGCGTTTGCTGAATTCAAAACCAAAGCGTTTGCTGAAATGCTAACTGCATTACAAGCAAAAGGCCGTACTGTGATTGTTACAGAAGAAATGGATGAGAAAGTATTCAAGTCCGCAAGTAACCTTCCTGGAACATCCGTCTTTACCTGGAGTCATGCGAGTGTTGTGGACATTTTAAATGCCGACAACATCGTTATTACCGAAGGGGCTGCGCGTCAACTTGAGGAGGTGCTCGGATGAAAAATATGTATGACATTATCAAACGTCCGATCATTACAGAAAAATCATTAAAACTTGTTGAACTTGGAAAATACACCTTCGAGGTGGCTCAAGAAGTCAACAAAGTCGAAGTCAAAAAAGCGATCAGTGAAATCTTTAAGGTCGATGTGGTCAAAGTGAACTTAATCAACGGGATTGCGAAAAAGCGTCGTGTTGGTCAAAACACTGGACTTCGCCCAAAAGTGAAGAAAGCAATTGTTACCTTAAAAACAGGTCAAACAATTGATGTCTTCGAGGTCTAGGAGGATTTATGCCAATTAAAACCTATAAACCGACCACCAATGGTCGTCGCGGAATGTCCGCCCTTGATTTCGCTGAAATCACAAAAACCACCCCAGAGAAATCGCTCCTTGCACCGATTTCGAAAAAAGGGGGTCGTAACAATGTTGGACGCCTCAGTGTTCGCCACCAAGGTGGAGGTCACAAACGCAAATACCGTGTGATTGATTTCAAACGGATTAAAGATGGGGTACCGGCAACGGTTAAAGCGATTGAATACGATCCAAACCGTAGCGCAAACATTGCTTTACTCTATTATGCTGATGGCGCGAAAGCGTACATTATTGCACCCAAAGGACTTCAAGTCGGAGCGGTCGTTGAATCAGGACCAAATGCTGACATCAAAGTCGGAAATGCATTACCACTTATAAACATCCCTGTCGGGACAACGGTTCACAGTGTTGAACTAAGTCCAGGTGGTGGAGGACAACTCGCTCGCTCCGCGGGAGCAAGTGTTGAGATTTTAGGTCGTGAAGACAAATATGTCATCATCCGTCTCAACTCTGGCGAAGTTCGTAAAGTCTTAAATACATGCCGTGCCACTGTTGGGGTTGTTGGAAACGAAGAACACAACCTAGTCAACATCGGAAAAGCCGGTCGTAAACGTCATATGGGAATCAAACCAACCGTTCGTGGTTCGGTTATGAACCCGAATGACCACCCTCACGGTGGGGGTGAAGGTCGTGCTCCCATTGGTCGTACACAACCTGTATCGCCTTGGGGTAAACCAGCATTAGGGAAGAAAACACGTCGTTCTGGTCAGTCTGATAAATTGATTGTCCGTCGTCGTTCAGCGTAGGAGAGATTATGTCTAGATCATTAAAAAAAGGCCCATTCGCAGACGATCACTTACTTAAAAAAGTGAAAGTCTTGAATGATGCAAATAAAAAACAAGTTATCCAAACCTGGTCTCGTCGTTCTGCGATCTTTCCTGATTTCGTCGGGCACACGATTGCGGTCCATAATGGCCGTGAACACGTTCCTGTCTATGTAACGGAAGACATGGTCGGTCACAAACTCGGTGAGTTTGCTCCAACCAGAACATACCGTGGTCATGACAAGGATAAAAAGGTAGGTAAATAATGGAAGTTAAAGCACAAAAAAGACTTCTTCGAGTGGCACCACGTAAAGCTCGTTTAGTTACTGACCTTGTTCGCGGAAAAGACTGTGGTCAAGCGATTGCTATCTTGCGTAATAGTAAACAACATGTTGCAAAAGATGTTGAAAAACTAATTCGTAGTGCAATGGCAAATGCGGAACACAACAACGACATGGATATTAACAACTTAGTGATTGCCAAAATCTATGCGGATGAAGGACCGGTTCTAAAACGAATCCGTGCTGGATCTCGTGGTAGTGCAAGTCGAATCAACAAGCGTACATCCACCATCACGGTGTTTGTCGCAGAAAAGGAGTAGTGGAATGGGACAAAAAGTCAGTCCAGTCGGATTACGCGTAGGCGTCTACCGCGATTGGGATACAAAATGGTTCTTTGATCAAAAAGAAGTTCCACAAATCCTTCAAGAGGACTTAGCAATTCGTAGCTCTCTTGAAAAACGTTTTGCGAATGCGGCTGTGGCACGTATTGTCATTGAACGTAAAAGCAAAAACAAAATTGACATCATTCTTTATACAGCAAAACCAGGGGTCATTATTGGCCAAGATGGAACCAAGAAATTGGAAGCTGTTAAAGAACTCGAACAATTAACCAACAAATCCGTCATGATTAACATCATCGAAGTTCGTCATCCAGAAGTGGATGCGGTCTTGGTGGCGAAATCCATTGCGGAACAATTAGAAAACCGTGCAAGTTTCCGCCGCGCTCAAAAAGTAGCGATTCAACGTGCCATGAAAAATGGGGCACTTGGAGTTAAAACGCTCGTTTCTGGACGCTTAGGGGGAGCCGAAATGGCACGTAGCGAAGGGTATTCGGAAGGAAATGTTCCGCTTCATACCTTACGCGCTGACATCGATTATGCTCACGCAGAAGCGATGACAACCTATGGAAAACTAGGCGTAAAAGTCTGGATTTACAAAGGCGAAATCTTAACTGGAAAAAAACGCAAAGGAGAGTAACCGATTATGTTAATGCCAAAACGTACGAAATATCGACGTCCACATCGTGTTCCTCATGATAAAGGCTTTGCGAAAAGCCCAGGTGTAGTACACTTCGGGGAATACGGCTTAATGGCCGTAGAATCAGGTTGGATTACCAACCGCCAAATTGAGGCAGCGCGTATTGCGATGACTCGTTACATGAAACGTCAAGGTCAAGTCTGGATTAACATCTTCCCGCACTTGGCAAAAACTGCGAAACCACTCGAAGTCCGAATGGGATCTGGTAAAGGGTCTCCGGAAGGTTGGGTTGCTGTTGTCAAACGTCAACGTGTGATGTTTGAAGTCGGCGGCGTAACCGAAGATGTGGCTCGTGAAGCATTACGTCTTGCAATGCACAAACTGCCAATCAAATGTAAGTTTGTTCGTAAGCAGGAAGGGGGCGCTGACGCATGAAACCAAGTGAAATTAGAAAACTAGATACGCCAGCGATTGAAAAACAAATTCAATCCCTCAAAAAAGAACTCTTTGATTTACGATTTCAAGCTGCGGTAGGTCAATTGAACGACTCGGCAAAACTTCGTACCTTAAAGAAAGATATCGCAAGAATGTACACGATCATGACAGAACGTGAGAAAGGGCTTAATGGGTAACACAAATGGAACGAAATTCTCGTAAGGCAATTATCGGAACCGTGGTTTCAGATAAAGCCGACAAAACAATTACCGTTGCAGTGGAATCCAAAGCTCGTCACCCACTGTATAACAAGTTGATCAAACGTGTAAAAAAAGTAACAGCTCACGATGAAAACAACCAAGCAAAAATTGGTGACGTCGTGAAAATCATGGGAACGCGACCCTTATCTCGCACCAAACGATTCCGTTTGGTCGAAATCGTGAAAGAACACATCGAAATCTAAAAGGAGGAACCGTTTATGATTCAACAAGAGTCCAGACTCGTCATCGCGGATAACTCCGGAGCTCGTGAAATTCTCACGATTAAAGTGCTAGGAGGCACGCGTCGACGTTATGCCCAAATTGGCGACATTATTGTTGCTACGGTGAAATCCGCAACACCGGGTGGGCAAGTTAAAAAAGGAGAAGTTGTGAAGTGTGTCATTGTACGCACGAAACACGGACTTCACCGTCCAGATGGTAGCTACATCAAGTTTGATGATAATGCTGCTGTGGTTATCCGTGAGGATAAAACTCCTCGTGGAACCCGTATCTTCGGCCCCGTTGCTCGCGAGTTACGCGACAAACAATTTATGAAAATTGTTTCCTTGGCGCCGGAAGTACTATAGGAGGCCTGATGAAACTACGTAAAGGCGATCAAGTCAAAGTCTTGAGCGGAAAAGACAAAGGAAAAATCGGAGCGATTACGAAAGTACTCGTAAAAACCAACCAAGTGATTGTCGAAGGGGTGAATGTGATGAAACGTCACACCAAACCATCCCAAGCAAATCAAGATGGTGGAATTATTGAGATTACGTCCCCAATTAATGCATCGAACGTTGCACTCGTTGAAGGAAAAGCTCAAACACCAACCAAAGTTGGATACCGTGTAGAAAAAGAAAAGAAAGTTCGGTTTGCGAAAAAAACCGGTCAAACCATAAGTTAGGAGGACTGTATGGCACGTTTACATGAACAATACAAAAAAACTGTCATGCCAGCTCTCTTAGGAGAATTTGGGTATGACTCGGTGATGGAAATCCCGAAACTTGAAAAAATTGTCATCAACATGGGGGTTGGCGATGCAGTCGTGAACTCCAAAGCGCTTGATGATGCAGTGAATGAATTAACGGTGATCTCAGGTCAAAAGCCCGTCATCACGAAAGCGCGTAAGTCGATCTCGAACTTTAAGGTTCGTGAAGGCTATGCGATTGGTTGTAAAGTAACCTTACGAGGCGAACGTATGTACGATTTCCTCGATAAACTCGTTAGCATTGCCTTACCACGGGTGCGTGACTTCCGTGGGGTCAGTAAAAATAGTTTTGATGGTCGTGGAAACTACACCCTCGGGGTGAAAGAACAATTAATCTTCAGTGAGATTGATTACGACCAAGTTAAAAAAATCCGTGGCATGGATATTGTCATGGTGACAACGGCTAATACCGATGAAGAAGCTCGAAGCTTACTCAAACATCTCGGTTTACCGTTTGCCAAGTAGGAGAGTTTTAAATGGCTAAAACATCACAAAAAGTTAGACAACAACGTCCGGCAAAATTTTCATCACAAGCCTATACACGCTGTGTACGATGCGGTCGTCCGCATTCGGTGCTTCGTAAGTTTGGAATCTGCCGAATTTGTTTTCGTGAACTCGCCTACAAAGGACAGCTTCCGGGCGTCCGCAAGGCTAGTTGGTAAGGAGGAAATGTTATGGTAATGACCGATCCGATTGCAGATATGCTGACCCGTATTCGCAATGCCAATCAAATGTATAAAGAAACGGTAGAGATTCCCGCATCGACGGTAAAACGTGCGATTTTGGAAGTCTTAAAAGCCGAAGGTTTTATTCGTGATTACGAATATATTGCTGACGAAAAACAAGGAATGTTAAAAGTTTCCCTTGCGTATGCTAGTGGAAAAGAACGAGTCTTAAAAGGACTCAAACGAATTTCGAAACCAGGGCTTCGCGTCTATGCGAACCATGAAGAAATTCCGAAAGTATTAAATGGCTTAGGCGTTGCGGTGTTATCAACTTCGCAAGGAGTGATGACCGGACACCAAGCACAACGACAAAAGATTGGTGGCGAAGTCATCGCCTACATCTGGTAAGGAGGACGTATGTCGCGTATTGGTAAATTACCGATTCCTGTACCAAGTGGGGTGACGGTCACCATTAATGGAAGCTTTGTAAGTGTTCAAGGACCCAAAGGGAAATTGGAGCGTACCTTCCATAAACTTGTGACCATCCACCAAGAAGATGGAATCGTAACTGTTAAACCTGTGAATACAACCCAGCAAGCCAAAGCGTTATACGGAACGACTCGTTCTGTACTAAACAACATGGTCGTTGGGGTATCATCCGGGTTTAGTAAATCATTAACCATTAAAGGGGTTGGGTATCGTGCTCAACTACAAGGCAGTACACTGGTGATCAATGCTGGATATTCACATCCTGTTGAACTCGCAATTCCAGAAGGAATCACAGTGGATGTTCCCAAACCAGTGAACATTACTGTCTCGGGAGCGGATAAGGAAGTTGTGGGCGAATTTGCTGCTAACATCCGTGCCGTTCGTAAACCTGAACCGTATCTAGGTAAAGGAATTCGTTACGACGATGAAGTGATCCGTCGTAAAGAAGGGAAAACTGCATAAAGGTAATTACATATGATAAAAAAATTTAACCGACAAGAGAGTCGTTTAAAACGACGTACTCGCATTCGTGCGAAAATCTCCGGAACTGCAGCTATTCCTCGTTTGAGTGTTTATCGCTCGAACACGAACATCTTTGCTCAATTAATTGATGATTCACAAGGGGTGACTCTTGCTGAAGCATCAAGTCTAGGGACGAAAAAACCTGGAAACCTCGACCAAGCCAAACTCGTTGGTGCGGAAATTGCAAAACAAGCAAAAGCAAAAAAAATCACCAAAGTCGTCTTCGACCGTGGTGGATATCTGTATCACGGACGTGTGAAAGCCTTGGCAGAAGCTGCTCGTGAAGCAGGATTAGAGTTTTAGGAGGAATCATGGCAGAAGAACAAAAAGTGTCTGCAGCGCCAGCTGAACAGACGCCAGAACAATCATCTGATAATCAAGGTCGTGGTCCTCGTGGTCGTCGTGGAGGACGCGGTGGAGATCGCCGTCGCCAAAAGACAGAAAAACTATATGAAGAACGCGTTGTTGCGATCAATCGTGTAACCAAAGTTGTTAAAGGGGGACGTCGTTTCCGCTTTAGTGCACTTGTGGTGATTGGGGACCGTAAAGGGAAAGTCGGTTTTGGTACCGGAAAAGCCCAAGAAGTACCTGATGCAATTAAAAAAGCAATTGAAGCGGCAAAACGTAATTTATTAGTCGTACCGATGGTTGAAAAAACCATTCCTCACCAAACAACTGGGATTTATGGATCAGGGAAAGTATTACTAAAACCTGCAAGCCCAGGGACCGGAGTTATTGCCGGTGGTGCGGTCCGTGCGGTATTAGAACTTGCGGGTGTGGAAGACATTCTTTCAAAATCGCTTGGTTCGAATACGCCAATCAACATGGTACGTGCAACCTATGAAGGTCTAAAAGGTCTTCGTACTCGTGAGAGTGTTGCTGCCCTTCGTGGGAAACAACCATCAGAAATTAGGGGGTATTAATCATGGCTCAACTTAAAATAAAGTTGGTAAAGTCCACGATTGGTAAACCATCCAATCAAAAAGCAACGGCAAAAGCGTTAGGGTTAACCAAACTTCAACGCTCGGTGACTAAACCTGATAACCCACATATTCGTGGGATGGTAGCCACCATTGCACATTTAGTGGACGTGGAGGAAGTCAAATGAAAATTCATGAGATTAAACCCATTCAAAAAAATAAAGCGAGAAAACGAATTGGTCGAGGCCTAGGGTCTGGAACAGGAAACACCGCTGGTAAAGGGAACAACGGACAAAATGCCCGCTCAGGTGGGGGAGTTCGTTTAGGTTTTGAAGGGGGTCAAACTCCATTATTCAAACGTTTACCAAAGCGTGGATTCACCAACTTCTCTCGCAAAGAGTACGCAATCGTCAATCTTGCTGAGCTTGCTCACTTAGATGCTGGAACGGTTGTGACCTTAGAGATGCTATTAAAACATCGTATTATTCGTAAACCACTCGATGGGCTTAAAGTCTTAGGCGATGGAGAACTTGCTAACGCCTTAACCATCAAAGCGCATAAAGTATCCGCTTCAGCGAAAGCAAAAATTGAAGCGGCAGGTGGAACGGTCGAGGTTCTCTAATGAAAACCTTAAAACTCGTGTTACAAAACAAAGAGTTGCTAAAAAAGATAGCCTTTGTGCTGGGAGCATTCTTGTTATACCGAGTCGCGGTATTCATTCCAATTCCGATGATCAGTGTTCCGGAAGAACTCTTTAATAATGAATTACTAGGGTTTTTAAATGCCTTTAGTGGGGGTGCCTTAGAAAATCTAAGTGTCATCTCGCTTGGGGTAGGACCTTATATTACAGCTAGTATCGTCGTCCAAATCCTTCAAACCGATTTGGTTCCTCTTCTCACCGAATGGCAAGAAGAAGGAGAAGCGGGAAAACAAAAAACTAATCAATTAACGCGTTATTTAGCGATTGGGTTAGCGTTTATCCAAGCCTTTGCGATTACCGTTGGGATTGATGCGTTATCGGTTGGTGTATCACCGACCCCAATTGTCTTTGTCTACTTAGCGATTATTATTACCGCAGGAACAAGTTTCTTATTGTGGTTGGGTGATCAAATTACGGTCAAAGGCGTTGGTAACGGCGTCTCGATGATTATTGCCGCAGGGATTATTTCAAGCTTACCAGCAACCTTTGCAACCCTTTGGGCGCTGTATGTAACGCCGCTTAATGCAAGTGTTGAAACCTACATTAGCTTTGCGATTGTTGTGGTCTTATTTGTCTCCATCTTGCTAGGAATTATCTTCATGCAAGCGGTGGACCGTAAAGTCCCCATTCAATATGCAAACCGTCCAGGTCAAAGCAAATTCTCAGGAAAACATGATTCGAATATTCCAATCAAGCTAAACTCAGCTGGCGTGATTAGTGTCATCTTTGCGATTACCATCCTCAGCTTACCGCTGACGCTGGTTCAATTTGCAAACCTAACGGGTGACATTGCGTTCTGGATTACCGAAATTTTCTCCAGTGCCCGTCCGATTGGATTTGTCTTATATGTGTTCTTAATCTTTGTGTTTACCTTCTTTTATTCCTTCTTACAGGTCAACCCTGAAAAAGTGGCGAATAATTTGAGTAAACAAAATGCTTACATTCCTGGGGTTCGTCCTGGGGAAGATACTGAAATTTACTTTAGTAAGATTTTATTCAAAGTGACATTACTTGGGGCAGTGTACTTAAGTGTTGTTGCTGTGATTCCGATTCTTACTGCAGCCGTATTTAATCTTCCGCCAACAGTTACTGTTGGGGGAACGTCTTTATTAATTGTTGTTGGGGTCGCTGTTGAAACCTTCAAACAGATTACAACCGAAGCCAATAAACAAGAATATAAAGGATTTATTCGCTAATGAGACTACTAGTGATGGGCCCTCCTGGATCAGGGAAGGGTACACAATCGAAACTCATCACGGAAAAATATCACATCCCACATATCTCAACGGGTGATATGTTTCGAAGCGCGATTCGCGCCAAAACACCATTAGGATTAGAAGCCAAGTCGTATATCGATAAAGGTCTATATTGTCCTGATGACTTGACCATTAAACTGATCCGAGAACGCATTTCACAACCGGATTGCAAACGAGGCTTTCTCTTGGATGGATTTCCACGAACCTTGCCGCAAGCAGTTGCTTTAAATAAAGCACTCGCTGAGCAAGACACTACCTTGTCGCATGTCCTTAAACTCGACATTGACTCGTATATGATTGTCAAACGACTCTCAGGACGACGCATTTGTCCCAAATGTGAAATTAGTTATCATGTGGAATTCAGTCCACCCAAAGTAGAAGGTATTTGCGATGATTGCGGAACGGAGCTTATCACACGTAGTGATGACCAACCAGAAACCGCCATCAAACGCTTAGAAGTCTACTTGCAAAACACGTACCCCATCATGGACTACTATGACCAACAAGATTTACTGCATCACATTGTTGGGGTCGGAGAAATCGAAAAGGTCTTCTCACGATTTGAGAAAATCTTGGATGCACCACAACCAGTATGATTAATATAAAAACTTCTCGTGAAATTGAATTGATGCGCCAAGCAGGTCGGATTGTTGCTCTTGCTCACCAAGCGATTGAGCCAATGATTCAACCTGGCGTATCAACGGCAGAACTTGACCAAAAAGTTAGAGAGGTGATCGCAAGTCATGGCGGCACGCCGACATTTCTTGGATACCGAGACTTTCCAGCGGCCATTTGTGCATCAATCAATGAAGAAGTGGTTCATGGGATTCCTTCCGCACGGCAAATAATGGATGGTGATATTATTGCGGTCGATATAGGAGTCACCTACCAGGGTTACCACGGCGATTCCGCCTGGACCTATCCGGTAGGTCAAATCGCACCTGAGGTGCAAACCTTATTAGAGGTCACAAAGGAAGCCTTATTTATTGGGCTTGCTGCAGCAAAAGTCGGAAACCGTATTGGTCATATTGGCCATGCGATTGAAGCCTATGTTGCTCCACTGGGTTATGGGATTGTTGAAGAATTTACGGGCCATGGAGTCGGCCGAGAACTCCATGAAGAACCGCCAATTCCCAACTTTGGTCCCGTGACCGAAGGACCGGTCATTAAACCGGGAATGACCTTAGCGATTGAACCAATGATTAATCTTGGAACAAAACGGGTTCGGATATTATCCGACGGCTGGACCGCAGTGACGGCAGATCGTAAACCCAGCGCTCACTTTGAGCACACCATCGTTGTCACCAATGATGGGTATGAAATTTTGACTATTTTATAAGGAGGCACTATGGCAAAAGATAATGTCATTGAAATGGAAGGGACCATTAGTGAAGTACTACCTGGTACCCAATTTAAAGTGCTTTTAGAAAATGGTCACACAGTCCTCGCACACGTTTCTGGTAAAATCCGTATGCACTACATACGGATCTTACCGGGTGATAAAGTCACGGTTGAAATTTCTCCGTATGACATAACACGTGGGCGAATCACCTATCGTCATAAATAAACACTGAGGAGAAATCAATGAAAGTCAAAGCATCCGTCAAGCCGATTTGTGACAAATGTAAAGTCATTCGTCGTAAAGGCAAAGTAATGATTATCTGTGAAAACCCTCGGCACAAACAACGTCAAGGATAAGGAGAGCTACTATGGCACGTATTAGTGGAGTTGACATCCCGCGTGAGAAACGCGCTGTCATCGCATTACAGTATATTTATGGAATTGGCCCAAAACGCGCTCAAACCATCCTCGCGAATTCCAAAGTTGATGAATCGGTCCGAGTCAAAGACTTAACCGACGCGCAACTCGTTAAGATTCGTGAACAGGTCGCAAAATTTGTGACTGAAGGGGACCTTCGACGCGAAGTGAACACCAACATCAAACGATTGATGGAGATTGGTTCATACCGAGGCATGCGTCACCGTAAAGGACTTCCGACACGGGGACAAAATACAAAAAATAACTCAAGAACTCGTAAGGGTCCAAAACGGACTGTTGCGAACAAGAAAAAATAAGGAGGAATGACCCATGGCAGCTAAAACCGTACGTAAAAAACGTCGAGCACGTAAAAATGTGCCTAATGGAATTGCACATATTCATTCCACCTTTAACAACACCATTGTGACCATCACCGATGAAGCAGGAAATGCACTCGCGTGGAGCAGTGGTGGAGCATTAGGGTTTAAAGGGAGTAAAAAATCAACACCCTTTGCCGCTCAATTAGCGGGTGAAGCTGCAGCAAAAGCAGCCACCGAACAAGGAGTTCAAAAGGTAGAGGTAAACGTCAAAGGTCCTGGACCTGGACGTGAAGCAGCAATTCGTTCTTTGCAAGTTGCAGGACTTGAAATTACTGCTATAACAGATGTCACGCCCTTACCGCACAATGGTGTGAAATTAAGTAAACGTCGTTAATACGAAGGAGGCTACTGAATGAAGGATATGAAATTTGAAAAGCCAAAATCGTATGTTGAACCCTTTCAATTAGACGATACCTTTGGCAAATTTGTCATCAAACCCCTAGAACGTGGGTTTGGGATTACCTTAGGAAACAGTTTACGCCGTGTGCTCATCTCTTCGATGCCAGGAGCGGCGATTACCAATGTTGAAATCGAAGGTGCACCGCATGAGTTTAGTGCATTAGAGGGCGTTGTTGAAGACGTAACTCAAATCATCCTAAACTTAAAAGATGTGGTACTCACAATCGATTCAAGTAATCCTTCGGTTGAAAAGACCTTAGAGATTATTGCGGTGGGCGAAGGCCCTGTCACCGCAGGCGATATTATTCATGACAGTGATGTTAAAATCATCAATAAAGATCAAGTCATTGCGAATTTAGCGAATCATGGAAAACTAAAAATGCAAATGATTGCGCGCCGTGGGATCGGCTATGTCGATGCGTCGGAAAACAAGCGCCAAGATGACCCACTAGGGTTCATTCCGATTGATGCCGTTTACACTCCTGTTAAAAATGTGAAGTATAACGTTGAAAAAATCTTAGTCGATAATTCAACAGACCATGATGAGTTAACACTTGAAATTCTAACGGATGGATCGATTTCGCCGGAAGATGCCTTAGGCATGGCAGCGAAGATCATGATTAATCACTTAGATGTCGTGGTTGAACTCTCAGAAAAAGCAAAAGAAACAGACTTTATTGTTGACCGCGATGAAGTGGGAAGTGTTCAGCTCATGGAGATGAGTATTGAAGAACTTGATTTCAGTGTTCGTTCATACAACTCATTAAAACGAGCAGGAATTTCTACCGTCGGCGAGTTAATTAATAAATCCGAAGAAGAGATGATGACGATTCGTAATTTGGGTCGTAAGTCACTCAAGGAAGTCAAAGATAAGCTAGAAGAACTCAGCTTGTCCTTGAAGAATAGTTAGGAGGATCTCTCATGTCACAAGGTTATCGAAAATTAAGCCGAACATCTGATCAACGCAAAGCGTTATTGAGAGATTTGGTTACCGATTTAATTATTAATGAACGCATTACGACCACTGAGATGAAAGCCAAAGAACTTTCACGCTTGGCGGATAAGATGATTACCTTAGGTAAAAAAGGAACACTAGCAGCTCGTCGCCAAGCGGCAGCGACTGTACGTCCTGAAACCGTAGGGGATGATTCAAATCAAACTGCTGTTCAAAAACTGTTTGCCGATTTAGCACCTCGTTATGCATCCCGTGAGGGAGGATATACCCGTGTGCTTAAATTAGGTCCGCGTCGTGGAGACGGGGCTGAGATGGCAATTATTGAATTTGTAGAATAACCCGACCTCGGTCGGGTTTTTTACGGCAATTGAAATTTAACAATGACAAGACTATACTTATATTTGTGAGGCTAAACAACAATGAGCGAGATTAAGAAAATAGGGATTTTAACGGGTGGCGGTGACTGCTCCGGATTAAATGCCGTGATTTATGCGGTAACAAAAACAGCGATCCTCAAGTATGGACTAGAAGTCGTCGGCTTTATGCGTGGCTATTCTGGGTTATACCATAAAGATTTTATTCCCCTAACACTACAATCGGTATCAGGGATTATGCATACCGGGGGGACGATTCTAAAATCATCCAATAAGGATAACTTATTCAATTTTCGTCTTAAAGAAAATGGTGAATGGGTTTATAAGGATGTATCTCAGGTTGCCCTTGATAACTTAAAAGAGATAGGTGTAGATGCATTAGTCATCTTAGGCGGCGATGGGACATTAACCAGTGCTCGTGACTTTGGACGTCGTGGACTGCCGGTGGTTGGGATTCCTAAAACGATTGATAACGATTTACCATCCACGGACGTGACGTTTGGATACAACACATCACTGGAATCCATTACGGATGCAATTGATAAAATTACAACGACAGCGGCATCACATGAACGAATCATGATTGTTGAAGTCATGGGTCGCCATACTGGCTGGCTTGCAATTGAAGGCGGACTAGCGGGAGGTGCTGATGTTATTTTGATACCAGAAATTCCTTATAGTATCGATCAAGTCGTGAACAAAATTGAAGAACGAAATCGCCAAGGCAAGAACTTTTCGATTATTGTTGTTGCGGAAGGCGCGAAAGAGGTCGGTGGTTCGATTCATGTGCGTGAACGAGTTGAAGACAGTGCGGACCAAATTCGTTTAGGTGGCGTTGGCGGGAAAATTATGGCGGACTTACAAAAACGACTTCCGAATCAAGAAGTTCGTTATTCCAACTTAGCGTATATTCAACGTGGCGGAGTCACAAGCCAATTTGACCGCGTATTAGGATTACAATTTGGTTATAGTGCGATCGATTTATTGATGAACGGAACGTATTCTCATATGGTGACGTATAAAGAACACACCATTAAACACTTACCACTAGAAGAAGTAGTCGGACGTGGTGAAACAGGAGAAACATCGGAAGGGGGAACCAAATTGGTGAATCCAAACGGTCTCTTGGTACGTACTGCGAAAGGATTGGGCATTGTCTTTGGTGATTAAATATCCAGTTCGTCTGTTCTTAGGACTTACATTTCTGATTTCAACCATTGTCTTTGCGACGTATCAGTTCATTCCTGATGCGTTTTTAACCCTGTACTTCGCCTTTGCGATGTGGGTTCCAGGACTTGTTGCCTTAGGTATTCGTAAAGCACAAGGAGTAAAAATCCAACCAAGCGTTCTGTTAGTCTGGGAAAACAATCGATATTTATGGTTTGCTGCGTTCACTCCGTTTGTACTTGTGTTCTTAACAACGGTATTCAATATCTTGTTAACCCCTTCCACTTTCGCGATTGACCCGTTTTATGTTAATGCCTTTAATGAAATCGGTGTTCCCGAAGACATGCACCTAGCCGTCTTAATTGGACAAACCTTAATTAATGGCTTCTTAGCAGGAATCACGATCAATACCTTTTTTGCTCTCGGGGAGGAAATTGGATGGCGTGGATTTTTACAACAAGAACTGGGTCATTTGGGGCTTTGGAAAAGCGGACTAGTAATTGGCTTCATTTGGGGCTTGTGGCATGCACCTTTGGTTATCCAAGGTTATAACTTTCCGCAAAACCCATTGATTGGCGTTGTTATGATGGCGATTGCGACCACACCTCTAGGAATGATTATGAGTTATTTCGTGGCACGATCACGAACAGTCATGAGTGCAGGATTTTTCCATGGTGTGTTTAATGCCGTTGCAGGATTAACCATTGCTGTTGTTAGTCCTTATACGGATTATATCCATAGTCCGTTTGGGATTGTAGCGATCGGTGTATATAGTGCTGTTGCCCTTCTGATATACCTCATTTATAAGGACCGATTGTCAGTCGATGGAACGCTCAAAAGTAGAAAAATTATAAAAGAGGACGCATAAGCGTCTTTTTTTGGGCATATCTTTGCCATCATATTTTTTCGTATGGTAGGATTTACCTACATCAAATTACACAACTAATTACTTGATGGTTAGAAAAAGGAGAGTAACAAAATGAAAAAGTTATTAGCATTGGTATTAACATTGTTCATCGCGGCATGTACGCCTGCAGAAGAACCGTTACGCGTTGCCATGGATTTACGTTATCCACCGTTCGAAACGGTCGATACCGGAAATAATCCAGAAGGAATTAGTGTGGATACAGCACGTGCCTTTGGAGAGTTTTTGGGTCGTGAAGTCGAAATCGTAAACACAGAATTCGGAAGCATTATCCCAGCCCTTCAATCGGGTGAAGTAGATATCGCCATTGCATCGATGAGTATTACTGAAGCTCGTGCGCAAATTGTCGATTTCTCAAATCCATACTTCTACTTCAAGATTATTACATTAGTAAATAGTGATTGGGCAGCTGCCAACGGAATTACGGAAGATTCAACGGTTGAAGACCTGTTAGCCATTGAAGACGCGCGTTTCGTTGGAATTGCATCTCAAGTATCGGCTTCTATTCCTCAAAGCTACGGAAAAGAAGTTCGTGAAGCCACTGACTTAGGAACTGCGGTAGAACAAGTTGCCCAAGGAACCTCTGATGTATTACTCATGAGTGCGAATCCAGTTATTGATGGATTTAAAGCAAATCCAAACACTACACTTGTTGTATGGGACTCATGGGTATCTAGTCCAATCGGGATGGCAGTTCAAAAAGGAAACTCTGAACTTATTGCCCAAGCCAATGAATTCATTGCTACCTTTAATTCACCAGGTGGATTATATGAAGAACTTGCTGCAACATGGGATGAAATTTTACTAGAACGATTACTCAATCGTTACGGAATTGATTTCTATATAAATGAATAAACGAATCGCTTATGCTTTAGCGATTATAACAGTTGCGGCGTTTGCCGCATTTGTTGTCTTACGCCAACAATCGGGATTTCAACTTGAGGTCCTTGCTCCCTATCAAGACCTGATCTTAGAAGGGGTTTTAAATACCATCATCGTGTCTGTGGTGACCCTTTTAGGGAGCTTAATTGTTGGTTTCTTGTTTTACCTATTATCTATCAGTGAAAACAAATACTTCCAAGCATTAACCGACGTGTTCACTGAGATTGTTTATGGAACACCGTTACTCGTATTAGTCGTTATTATGGCGTTCGTAATTGGACCCGCGTTTGGTACATTCAACCGTAACCTCATGGGCTACATGTCATTAATCATTTATATGACCCCCTATATGAAGAACATCTATAAATCATCGATTGCATCGATTGGGGAAGAACAATATATGGCGATGGACTTGTTTGGCTTTACGCCGTGGCAACGATATCGTTATATTATTATTCCTCAGGTGGTGCGAGTCTTAATGCCACCGATGATGAATAACTTTTCGATGATTATCAAAGGGAGTGCCCTGCTAAATGTTTTAAGTTATGGGGAATTGTTCTATGCAGTTCGAATTGCACAGTCCAAGACATTTGCGTTTGTCGAAGGATACATGTTGATGTGGATTTTATACCTCATTATTACGATTCCGTTATCTCAAGTGACCAAATACATTGAAAGAAGGTGGGGATTATGAGATTGCAAATCCAGAACCTTGTTCACAATTACGATGTTGAAGTGTTAAGTAACCTAAACTTCGAACTCAGTGAATATAACTCCATTGCGATCATTGGTGTCTCTGGCTCAGGCAAATCCACGCTCCTTCGCATCATGTCCGGATTAGAACAACCTACTGAAGGTGAAGTCTTCATCAATAACATGAGTGTAAAAGATCCCGAGTACCGAAAGCATGTTGGATTTGTCTTCCAAAGTCACAACCTGTTTCCTCATTTAACACTAAAGGAAAATATTACTCTGGTGCTTGAGAAAACAAGAGGAATTGAACCAGAAGAAGCAGAATCGATTGCGATTCGAAACTTAAATCAACTACACTTAGAGGATCAATATAATAAGTTGCCCAAAAACGTCTCTGGGGGTCAGGCTCAACGAGCTTCGATCGCTCGAGCGTTATCGGTCGACCCAAACATTATCTTCCTTGATGAACCCACGTCAGCACTCGACCCCATCTTAACCTTTGAGGTTTTAAGTGCGATTGAAGAGCTTCGGGACTCCGGGAAGGAATTTCTATTCGTAACGCATAATATGAAATTCGTGAAGGACTTTGCGGACTTTGTCATCTTTATGGATAAAGGTGAAATCGTCGAATATGGTCCACCAACCATCCTCGATAAACCAGAATCCGAACAGCTACGAGAATTTATGCATAAATTAAAATAAGAATCCTATGGATTCTTATTTTTTATATTGGCTGGATTAACTCTTTGTTGTCGACTTTTGAAGAGTTTACAACAGAAGATACTGGGTACACGGTAAAGGAGTCATTAGTATTATTCAAGGTCGGGGATTCATTTAACCATATCGAAATATAGTTTTCCTCAATGAATAATGGCATCCGATCATGGATGCTAGATAACAAAGCATTTGCACTCGTTGTAATAATGGCCGCGGTATATTTCTTGTTTCCATCTGGTTGATCGACTGAAGTGAAGATTCCAGCCATATAAGATAACCCTGAACGCTTTTGAATATAGTATGGCTGTTTTCGATTTTCACTACGCTGCCATTCATAATAGCCATCAGTAATAATCAAACAGCGACGCTGTTGAAACGAACCTTTGAAGCTAGGCTTTTGCATGATGGTCTCAGCTCGAGCGTTAATCAAAGGTTTGAATCCTTTACTGGCAAATGAAGGAATAAATCCCCATTCAAGTTCACCCGCTCGAAGAGATTGACCATCATGAATGATAGATAGAATCTTTTGACCTGGAGATATGTTATAGCGTGGGTATATCGATTCTATTTTGATGGAAGAAATCTCCAATTGTGTGGATAAGTGAGTTTCGATTTCCTTGTTTGTGAAACCAAGTGTAAAGCGACCGCACATAATTATTTTTCAAACTTACGAATATATTCTAACGTTGTTCGAACCATGGAACCGGTTCCAAAGTTGTTTGAATCAGTTGCGGTTCCTGCGATATCACAGTGTACCCACTTGGTACCCGGCTCAATAAACTCTTGCAAGAAGGCTGCAGCAGCTGATGCACCACCTGCGCGGGTTCCTGCATTATCAATATCAGCTACTTTACCCTTGATGGCTTTCACGAAGAAATCACCAATTGGTAATTCCCACGCTAATTCTTGTTCGCGTTCTGCGGCATCGAGATATTGTTTCACCATTTTACGATCGTTCGTAAATACGCCAGTATAGCCGCCTAATGCTACGACTACGGCTCCTGTAAGGGTTGCAAAGTCAATGATGTGGTCCGCGTTTTCTTTTGTTTGAGCAAACCATAATGCATCAGCTAACGTGAGTCTTCCCTCCGCATCCGTTGAGAAAATCTCGATTGTTTTTCCGTTAGCGGCGGTAATGACATCATCCGGAACAAAGGCATCTCCACTGATCATATTATCGGTGGACGCGATAACTAACAGGATGTTTACTTTTAACTTCAAGGCGGCTGCTGCTTCAATGACCCCAAGGACGGTCGCTGCTCCACCCATATCAGATTTCATGTTTTTTGAATTGGTCTTAATGTTATATCCACCGGTATCGAATGTTAATCCTTTCCCAACGAGGGTAATTGGATCACTCCATTTAGGTAATCCTTGGTATTTTAAGACGATTAATTTAGGTGGGATGGCGGAACCTTGGTTTACTGCTAGAAAGGCAGTCATACCCATTTTTTCAATTTCTGGTTTGTCATAAATTTTTGCTTTAATTCCATATTTCTTCGCAAGATCGGATGCATAGTTCGCTAAATCAATGGAATTAAGTAAGTTGTGTGGAAGGTTTACCAATGTTTTGGCACTGTTCATTGCACTTCCGACAACGAACCCTTCATCAATAATAGAGGATACATCTTTACTAGAAACATAGGTAATTGAAATGTCTTTACGAGGAGCAGGCTTACTTTTTAGTTGATCAAAAACATATTTTGACGATGTCAATTCCTCCGCAAACAATTTGGCAACGACTGAAATTTTTGATGACCCAGTAAATGAATCTAGAAAAACGGTCGCATCCTGAGTTAATGATTTTGCAAGACTTTGAAATACTTCTCGGTATTCTTGTTGTGTTTTCTTTTTATCACCCAACCCAACGATGACGAGTCCTGCCGATTTATAGTTTCCAGGTAGTAAAAGTGTTTGGACATCACCCTTGCTTGAGGATAACGACTTGTTCTTTAATTTTCGTTCTAATAACGATGCTAAATCTTTCCCTAAAAATGAGAGGTCTTTAATCCCTTTATCGAACAATCCTACAACAATGACTTCTTGGATTGATTCTATTTGTTTCGCTTTCCCTTTTTTGAACATAACATCCTCCTAATAATTACAATTACAATAGCATAAATCTTACGTAATCTTAAGCATATAGAATGTATTAAGGACGGCATAAGCCTATACTTTAGAAGTCAAAATAAAGGAGAAATTCATGTCATATCGAGACTTAACAACAGGATCGTTACAAGACCATATTCGTGTCATTGCCATTCCGGCATCGATAGGGTTCTTTTTTAACACCATGTTTAATGTAGTTGATAGTTATTTCGCAGGTCAGCTCGGAACTGCAGCGCTAGCAGGTCTTGCAATTTCATTTCCTATCTTTTTTCTTATCATTGCCTTGAGTAGCGGGATTGGTAATGGAATGTCCGCACTAAGTGCGATTGCCCTTGGGAAAAAGGACGTAACAAGGTTTCATGACCTTATTACAAACGCTGTATTGTTATCAGTTGTTGTAGGGATTGTATTTGGGCTATTAGCACCATTCATTGTTGATGGATTGTTTACCCTATCTGGTGCTACAGGAGAAGCGTTTGAATACGGTACATCCTATACACGTACCATTTTTATCGGGACCGTATTCTTTACCTTGAACTTTGCCTTTAATGGAATGCTTAGCTCCCAAGGGGATACGAAACCATTTAGAAACTACTTGATACTCGGTTTCTTCCTTAATATATTTTTAGACCCCTTATTCATCTTTGGATGGTTTGGGTTACCCGCATTAGGAACAGCAGGGGTCGCATTAGCAACGATCATTGTTCAAGCGATTGGCTCGGTGTACTTGGGTTATAAAGTTGTAACATCGAAAACATTTTCTTGGGACTTGATTAAGCAGACTCGTCCATCCTTAAAGACGACGGGAGATATTCTTCGTCAAGGAATTCCTGCTGCGTTAAATTCAGCCACCATTGCCCTTGGTGTATTTGTAATTAACTATTTCGTTGTTTTATATGGCGGGGAAGCCACCATTGCCGCATACGGTGTGGCGCTTCGTGTTGAACAATTGATCTTACTACCGACCATTGGATTAAACATTGCAGCGTTAAGTATTGTTGGTCAGAATTTTGGTGCTGAATCCTTTGACCGAATTGTCGAAACAAGGAAACTGACCCAGAAATATGGGATTGTTATCATGGCGATTGGGGCAGCAATTGTATTATTATTCGCCCCATCGTTAATTAGTGTATTTGATTCATCCCCTGATGTGGTTCAAGCAGGAGCCGAATATTTACGAATCGCAACCCTAGTATTTGTTGCTTATATTTATTTAAATATTGGAGTTTCTGTATTGCAAGGAATAAAAAAACCAAACTTCGCGGTTTATATCGGACTCTTTCGTCAAATCCTGCCCATAGTGTTGTTTTATTTCCTAGGTACTGTCTTACAAATGGGAATCTATGGAGTCTGGTGGGGAATCGTAATTATCAATTGGTTAGCAGTGGCAATAACTATTTGGTATACCTCAAATCAGTTAAACAAACTTATTACCGTACATTAATTACCGTATATAAAGACCTATATAAAATATACCAATCTTTTTAAAAATCCATTATTAATACATTATAAGTGATACAAAAAAGGACACATTTTGTGTCCTTTTTACTTTTTAAAAACTTTGATTGTAAAACTAATTAAATTAGTTTATAATGCTTTTCAGAGGTAAATTATGGGAAAAATTAAATTGATTTTAGATAGTATGTCGTTAATAGATTTGATGCCAGACCGTTTGGATGCAGATGTAATTCGAGCACTGGTAAATTTTGATGGAAAAGAATATGTTGATGGTTCGGACATTACACCAGAACAGCTCTATGAGTTGATGAGTGCTAAACCAAATGTCTTACCTAAAACATCTCAACCAACCATTGGAAAAACGCTTGAAGCCTTTGAGAATGCGAAAGCACAAGGATACTCTGACATCGTATGTATCACAATGTCGGATGGGTTGAGTGGAACGTATGCGAATACCGTTTCGGCGAAAAATGAGATTGAAGGTATTAATGTCTACATTGTTAACTCCAAAACAGGCGGACTTAACGAGTATTGGATGGCCCAAGAAGCTAAATCAATGATCGATGCTGGTAAATCAGCTCAAGAAATTGTCGATCACTTGGAGTCCATTAAATCCCAATACAAAATATATATGGTTGTTGGAGACTTAACTCTACTTCACAAAGGTGGACGTCTAAGCACAGTGAAGTTTGCTTTAGGTCAACTAACAAAAACAAAACCGATTCTGAATGTAAACACAGGTTCGATTCAAGCTGCGGGTAAAGCACGTACTATGAACCGTGCCGTTGACTTATTAATCGAGACCGTAAATAAGGAATATCCTAAGGTTAAACAAATGGCGATACTTCACTCTCAAGCATTTGAACTTGCAGAAGAAGTACGTGAGAAAGTCTTAGGACTTCGTAAGGATGTCAAAGACATCCCAATCTATGGCTTGGTATCCACAGTTGGATCCCACGTTGGTTTAGGTACAGTTGCCCTCACATTTAGAGTTTGATTTTAAAAAAAGAAGACCGATTCGGTCTTCTTTTTCATAGGACTAATCCAACCGCGGCTCCGATGAGGATCACAATTGGTACGGGTAGCTTCTTATAATATAAAACCAATACACTGAATAGAAATAGAATTAAAGGAAGTACACTAACAAAACTAAGGTCTTGGAGAGGTGATACCACAGTATTGACAAATAATAACAATGAAACACTAGTCATAAGACCGATACTTGCAGCATTAATTCCTTTTAACGCTGCTGAGAGTAGTACATTCTTTTTTAAGACAACTACGTAGCGGTATAAGACAAATGAAATAACGAATGATGGCAAGAAAATACCTACAGTAGCTAGAATTGCGCCTTGCCAATCCCCAACAAGATATCCAATAAACGTTGCTGTTGTAAAGATGGGGCCAGGAGTTAATTGACCAATGGTTACGGCATCAATCAGTTGTTGTGAAGTAATCCAACCGAGTCGTTCGATGAAATCTGTATTCATATAAGCAAGTAGAACATAACCACCGCCATATAGAATCGACCCAATTTTTAGCATGGTGTAGAAGAGTACCCACAAACTAAAGGGTTCCACCATATTCACTCTTGATCTAGTCTGTTGAAATAAAATCATAATAATTCCAGCAATAAGTAACAAGGCGATTTCAGAAAACGATGTAAAGTAGGAAATGAGGGCTGACCCAATTAGAATGGACCATGTAATCCACGTCGAAGCGACCTTTTTAGCTAACCGAATGAGAGCGAGCACAATCACCGCGATGATGACAGAACTGATTCCTAACAACATTGACTCAAGGGCTGGAATATTACCAAACGTAACATAAATAGCACTCAGAATTAGAACCATAACAAACGCCGGTAAAAGGAATGAGATTCCTGCTAAAAGAAGTCCAATCCCTTTGGCTTTGTGATATCCAATTAACAAAGCCATCTCGGTTGAGTTCGGTCCAGGAATAATATTCGTAAAACCAATCATGTCTAAATAGGTCTCGCGAGGGACCCATTTTTTCTTTTCAACGAACTCTGTTTCCATTAAGGCGATATGAGCAGCAGGCCCACCAAACGCAATGACTCCGAGTTTTAGAAATGATTGAATGATTTCCATATAAATTTTTTTCATAGATAAAATATAGCATTCAAGCCAAATAAAAGCCGTTAATTCTGTTTAAAATAAAATAATTTGAAAAACACTATTGCATATTACGAAGTAGTGTTTTATGCTATACATGTACTACTTCATATTGCGAAGTAATGGAGGTGTTATGGATACACAATTTAAAAAAGGGATTATTGAAGTATGTGTTCTGTCAGAACTAGATAAACAAGACACCTATGGATATAGTCTTGTAAAAAATCTTTCCGAACACCTAGACATTGGTGAAAGCACAATCTACACGATGTTACGGCGTCTAACCAATGATAAGATTCTTGATCAATATGAAGTGCAAAGTTCAGATGGTCCGACACGAAAGTACTATCGATTAACAGGGGTAGGAAAAGAACGTGTTCAGCAATTGAAAAGTGACTGGCTAAAGTTTAATCAAAAAGTGAATGCCATTTTAGGAGAAAATCATGAATAAACAAGAATTTATCGCAGAATTATCTCGATTACTCAAAGTAAAACAAGAAGATAAACAAAGTATTATCGAAGAATATGAGAATTACTTTCAAGAGTCTCTTGCTGCGGGAGAACTAGAGTCTGACATTATTGCTAGCTTAGAGACTCCAGCCCAAATTGCTCAAAATGCGAATGCAGAGCTTGGCGAAGATCCAAAAGTCAAATATCAAGAAAATGATGAACAAGAAACAAGTAATGAGAAGTATGGTGATTGGGTAGATTCTGATTTCGTCGACAATCTGGAAAAAGATATCGAAAAAGCAGTGCATGCCTCTGAAAAAGCAGTAAAGAAAGCGGCGAAAGCAATCGATAAAACCGTTCGAAACATTGATTTTAAGTCAATCTTAGACAATGTAATGGATACTGTTGATAAAGTAGTTGATAAAGCAGCATCATTTGACTTAAAAGGTCGCATGGATGAGGCCGCAATGAGATTTGATCAATCTAAGGTTGAGACCTATCAAGTTAGTGATGATCACTTACATATAACATTCGACGACCCCAATTCTGAGTCCTTAGTCGTTGAACTCGTTCCGGGTCAACAAGCACTCATGGTTAAGTACTTACCGACAAATCTAAAGTGTGACCTCAAACTCAACAACGATGAGTTTCGTGTATCGATAGAGCCAACGAGTATTAAGTTTTCTGAGCGTAAGCGTATGAGAATTTATATTCCTGAATCGATAAAAACATTAACAGTTGAAGGAAATTGTCCAGTAACCTTTAATGATGTAGATGTTGCAAGTACGATAAACATTACGGGTTCTCCAGTTGTCATTAAGAAAATGATGGCTGAACATGTCACATTGAACGCAACCAATAATCCGATTGAAATCAAACACTCACAAATTGACCATATTAACATAACTGCAATGAACGGTCCGATCTCATTGAAAGATATTAAATCCGATAAGGTTCAACTTCACCATAAAAATGGACCATTATCATTAAAAGACCTCCGAGTTGAATCACTATGGGTAGATGGCCAAAATGGTCCTAAATCTCTTAAAGATGTAGTTGCCGAGGAAATCACACTACAAATCCCAGGTGGCCCCTTAAGTATTTCTGACTGTAAAGCGAAACGTATTAGTGGTGATGTTAGTGGAACACTTTTTCACCAATCAAATTGTAGTTTTGAAGACAATCAGTTGGTGAAATCATGAGACCATCAGCAAGACTTATTGTTGCCGTAATATTAGGGATTATCGCTATATCCGTGGCGATTCAATTACTACCATTTGTTCTTGGATTACTCGTTGTTTATTATATTTACTACCGATTCTTTAAAAAGGAGGAATTATGATCTCTGGATTTATTAAATTATTTATCATTGGATTTATCTTATTAGCAGTATTAGATATTGCAGCCTCGATGTTACCTTACGTCATTGTTGGCTATGTGGCTGTGTATTTGTACCGTCGATACGGTAAGCGTGAAATGAGCCTTTAAGGCTCATTTTTTGTACAATGAAGTTGGTGATAATATGATCAAATTTAAAGCAGATAATTTAGGATGCGGCGATTGCCGTATGAAAGCAGTCAGTGGTTTAATTGCTTCTGGAGCTAAGAAGGTATCGTTTGATGTACCGGAGTCGTTAATTTTTGTTGATGAAGGAAACTTAACCACCGAGCAATGCATTGCTTTAATTGAAAAAGAATCCATCTTTATTGAAGGTGTTGTTAAAGATAAAATTGTCTATGTTATAGAGTTTACGGAACCGGATGTAAAATTGCTCACATCAACATTGGCACACTTTGATCCTGAGATTTCGCTGGAGCACCAAACAATAACCATTGATTCAACTGCGGATCTATATGATTTTGAGGATTTGCTTGGAATTTATGGCTACTCCATTAAAGATAAACGAGTGTAATAAGTAAAAGGGGAGTCCATCCCCTTTTTTCATTATCGTTTGGCTAGATTTGATACAATATTAAAGCAAGTTTTTGTTTAGGATGACAAATGAAAAAAGCCGACATTATTCTTGTAGCCGTTATTCTACTTGCTTCATTAGCGGGCTTTTTTCTCTTGCGTTCATCCGCAGAGACGTACTTCTTAGAAATCATTTTCGATGGGGAGCGAATCCATTATCAAGAAATAACACCGTCCACCAATGATCAACTTACGATTAATGAAATTGGGGAAGTTGTGATTACGATTGAGGATGGAATTGTTGATGTTGTTAGTGCTACCGAAAACCCAAATCAGATTTGTGTTTATGCATCGACGATTTCACAAGATTCATGGAACCCAACGATTATTTGTGCACCGAATAAATTAACGATCCGGATTATTGGCGGAGCACCCATTGTGGATGTAATCATTTAATGAAACCGATTATCGATTGCCAAAATATTTCTTACTATTATATCGAGGAAGAAGGAGAGGTCATTAAAAACCTCAATCTTTCCATTGCTCCTGGTGAATGGGTTTGTGTTCTGGGTCCCAATGGTTCAGGAAAATCCACGTTATCTAAATTGATTGCGGGCATTATTAATCCCCGCCAAGGTCAGATTTTGATCCACGATGAAGTGATGTTTCAAACAAACTATCAACTTCGCCGAAATATTGGAATGGTGTTTCAAAATCCTGATAACCAATTCGTAGGATCAACCGTTAAGGATGACATTGCATTTGGATTAGAGAATAATCAAATTCCTCAAACCGATATGGAACCACGAATTCAAAAATATGCCGAACTAGTTGGCATGGAATCCTTCCTAGAGCAAGAACCGCAACATTTGTCTGGTGGGGAAAAGCAGCGAGTTGCCATTGCCTCCGTCTTGGCTTTAGAAACGGAGATTTTATTACTCGATGAAGCGACTTCCATGCTTGATCCGTTGTCTCGTCATGAAGTATTAGAAACGATTAAATCACTTAAAAAGTTAAATAAAACTGTAATCTCGATTACTCATGATGTAAATGAGGCATTACTTGCAGACCGTATCATCATTATGGTTGAGGGAGCGATGATTGCTCAAGGGACACCACGAGAGATTTTCATGAACCCAGAGTTATTAGCCAAAGCGAATTTGGAAGTTTTACCAAGTATTCGTTTAGCCTATGAACTCCAAAAACTAAACTATACCAATAAGGAGGTCCTTGATTATTTATGGGAATATCCTTTCGACAAGTAGGGTATCAATACCCTTCATTAACAACGAAAAAATGGGCGATAAAAGATATCGATTTATCCATTGAAGCTACACAGGAATTTGTTGCAGTTGTTGGACATACAGGAAGTGGCAAAAGTACCTTAGTTCAACATATGAATGCTCTACTACTAGCAACAACAGGGAGTGTTACTGTATTCGATCATCCTGCCACTAAAGGAAAACCCCTGACACCGATTCGAAAAAAAGTGGGGATGGTATTTCAGTTTCCTGAGTATCAATTATTTGAAGAAACGGTAGAAAAGGACATTATGTTTGGTCCGATAAACTTTGGTCAAACCAAGGAAAAGGCAAAAGAACTTGCCCATCAGATGATTACCATCGTTGGACTTGATGAACAATTGCTTCAGCGTTCCCCTTTCTCATTATCTGGCGGCCAAATGAGACGCGTCGCGATTGCGGGAATTTTAGCCATGGAGCCGAATATACTTATTTTAGATGAGCCAACAGTAGGGTTAGATCCCGCAGGTCAAAAAAGCATGATGGAATTGTTTCGAACGTTAACTGAAGATTACGGTAAAACAATCATCATTGTTACACATGATATGAATGTGGTAGCTGAATATACCAACCGAGTTCTGGTCATGAATCAAGGAAAATTAGTCTTTGATGGATCACCGGTTACTTTGTTCTCGAATCAAGAGTTACTTCGTGAATGTAACTTAGACCTACCTTCGGTAAGTCGCTTAATAGAAGATTTAAATTCAACATTTGGGTACTCCATGGAATCAATTTCATTATCAGTAGATGAAGCAATTAAACACATCACGGAGAACTCATAATGCAAGTCGTTATTGGTCAATATATCCCTGCGAACAGCTGGGTACATCGCCTAGATCCCCGTACGAAACTATTAGGACTTTTGTTACTTATTGTTTCTACATTTTTAATTCAGCAACTGACAACGATGGTCGGATTGCTTTTTGTGGTTATTGTCTTTTTTACAACATCAAAAGTTCCTTTACAGCGATTTCTTAAGGGAATTGCTCCCTTGTTATTCTTGTTAACGTTCACTGTGATCTTCCAGCTTCTGCTTAATCGACAAGGGGAGCTTTTATATGAGTCATCCTCATCTTTAAATGCATATTCCATCGCGGCGGTTGTTGCGATTATTGTTTTGTATCAATTGATTAAACGATTTGTACCTGTTCGGTTTTTATTATTCTTGAGTAGTTTGGTGGCAATCTTTTTTGCCCTTCAACTTCAAGGTCCACTAGTTATTTGGGCTTTTGATGTTTCTATTTATGAAGGTGGAGTAACCTTCGCATTATTTTTAGTAACAAGAATCGTTATCCTCATCACCTTATCATCGCTATTGACCCTGACAACGAAACCAACCGATTTAAACAATGGATTAGAAGAAGTCATGAAACCATTAAAAAAACTTCGAGTCCCAACAAGTGAAATCGCGATGATGATCGCAATCGCATTACGATTTATTCCGACACTCCTTGATGAAGCAAACAAAATCATGAAGGCTCAATCGTCTCGAGGAGTTGATTTTGAAGAGGGAACACTTCGTCAAAAAGTAACTCAAATTATCTCCTTGCTGATTCCGATGTTCATTATTAGTTTTAAGCGTGCAGACGAACTTGCAAATGCAATGGAAGCAAGAGGATATGCACCAGGAAAAGACCGCACGAAGTATGCCATCTTTTCGATGAAGTTCTCAGATTATGCAGTGATTGCAGTTACATTAGTGTGGATTCCAGGAGTTATTATCTTTGGCTTATAGAGTGAAGTGCATTGTTAGTTATGATGGAACCAATTATCATGGCTGGCAACGCCAAACCAAGCTTCCAAGCATTCAAGCAACCATTGAAGACAGTTTACAACGACTGAACAATGGTGTTTTTATCTCGGTTCATGGTGCTTCACGAACAGATCAAGGAGTGCATGCACTAGCTCAAGTCTTTCATTTTGACTGTGAGCTTGATATTCCAATCGAACGCATGGCCTTAGCGATCAATACGTACTTACCGCCTGATATTTTTATCGTCTCAGCAGAGCGAGTTGATGAATCGTTTCATGCGCGTAAATCGGCTACTCGAAAGACGTATGAGTACCGGCTTCGACTCAATGAATATTCTCCACTGGACCGATATACGAAAGGTTTCGCGAAAGGAACATTTAATCTAGTCACGATGCAAAAAGAACTCACAAGTATTGTGGGAACCCATTCTTTTGAATCATTAACGCAGGATGCTGACTATGACTCGTATGAGAGAACCATCTATGAAGCGTCCATCATTCAAACGGACGATGGACTATTACTAACAGTATCGGGAAGTGGATTCTTACGTCACATGGTCCGTATATTGATGGGAACACTTTTAGATATCGGTTCAGGAAAAACAAAGTCGATGCATGAACTATTAACCCATAAAGACCGCACTCAAGCAGGTATCAAAGTTGGTCCAGAAGGGTTATACTTAATCAAGGTAATGTATGAATAATGGACTGTTTATCACCTTTGAAGGTGGTGAAGGAAGCGGCAAAAGCACGGTAATGGAACATATCAAATCGCTCTTAGAAGCGAAAGGTTTTGATGTGGTCATTACCCGTGAACCCGGTGGGAGTATTATCGGTGAGGAAATTCGTGATGTCTTATTGAAACACGAAAACACCGGGATGGATCCACTCACCGAAAGCTATTTATTTGCTGCGGCTCGTCGTCAGCATTTGATGGAGCGAATTGTCCCCGAGTTAGAGTTAGGCAAAGTTGTTTTGTGTGATCGCTATGTCGATTCCTCAATTGTCTATCAAGGGTATGCGAGAGACATTGGGATTGAAAAAGTAGCAGCGATTAATAAAGTTGTGATTGAAAATTATTTGCCACATATTACATTCTTTATTGATGTGAAACCCGAGGTTGCATTGAAGCGGATTGCCGCCAACCAACGCAATCAAAACCGTCTGGATGTAGAGTCTCAAGCCTTCCATCAAAAAGTATACGAAGGCTATGTGGCATTAGCATCGCAAACACCACGGATTAAACAAATTCAAGGCGACCAAGCTGTCGAGTTGGTGGTTCAGGAAATCATGACGTATTTAGAGGATTACATGCATGAATCCTAGTCTTTTGCGCCGTCAACCTTATGTTGCATCCCTCTTACAAAAGAGCTTCGATAAGAAGCGCTTTTCACATGCCTATTTATTTGAGGGGGACAAAGGAGCGGGCAAGCGAATGATGGCCAAAGAACTTGCGACCATGATTATCGATTCGATGTACCCAAGTGAATCAGTGATTGCCAGTGCCATTGAGCAAGAAAGCTATGCCAATTTGTACATCATAGAACCGGATGGACAATCGATTAAGAAAGAACAGATTCAAGACCTCATAAAGGAATTAAATAAGACATCGCTTGTCGAAGGTCCACGGGTTTACATTATCAATCATGTGGATACGATGACGGCTTCGGCCGCGAATAGTTTATTAAAGTATTTTGAAGAACCGCATCCGAACACGCATGCGATTTTAATCACAGAACATATTGGACAAATCCTAAAGACCATCATTTCGCGTTCGCAACTGCTTCATTTCCAACCGGTGGCAACAACTCATATTAAAGAACAACTGATTAAAAATGGTGTTTCTGCGACGAAAGCAGGCTTAGCCGCGCTATTATCCACCACGTTTGAACAAGCCCAAGAGCTTTGTCAGCAAGATGAGTTTACTCAAATGATCGATATTACGATTGAGCTTGGAAACATCTTGGCCAAAAAATATTACAACGCTTTGATTTACTTTAATGAGCATGGCCGTTTCATTGGGCGAGATAACATTGATTTATTCTTACAGTTATTGATATATTATGTTAAGGATATTGTGAATCATCAAACAAACCAGCCGCTGCTCTTTGATGATATGAAAAACATCAAAGAATTGGCCCAACGTCCACAATCGCAGTGGTTAACCATCCTCGAATTTTTAATGGACCAGCGTGCCCATTTACGATATTATCCCAACGTTGGATTAATGTTAGACCGCATTATGATGCGTCTCGACAGGAGATCCTATGAGTAAAGTTGAAGTGGTATCCGTCCAATTTACAAAGGTCGGTAAGCCTTACTATTATAAGACAAAAGACATCAAGCTTCTGCGTGATGATTTTGTTGTGATTGATACGGCCCGTGGCTTAGAGTTTGCGATGGTTCATAAAGACCCCGAACTCAAAGAAGAAAGTGAAATCGAAGGTGAATTGAAGTCGATTTTGCGAAAAGCAACCGAAGAAGACGTAGCGACCTACATGAACCTACGTGAACAAGCTAAAGCTGATTTATCGACTGCTAAAATCGAAGCCTTTCGAATGGGCTTATCCATGAAAATGGTTGGGGCTGTTTGGACCTTGGATGGCAATAAACTAATTGTTACGTATACCTCGGAAGAACGAGTCGATTTTCGTGAACTCGTTAGTAAACTATCACGCGTTTTTAATAAACGTATTGAAATGCGCCAGATGGGCGAACGTGATGCAGCAAAACAAATTGGTGGCATTGGAACATGTGGCCGCGAGTTATGTTGTTCTACATTTTTAACCACGTTTGATCCGGTATCGATTAAGATGGCGAAAAACCAAGGAATATCGCTGAATCCGGAAAAAATTACGGGTCCATGCGGCAAGCTAAAATGCTGTATTTCGTTTGAAGATAAAATGTATACCGAACTCAAAGAAGGCATGCCTCAAGTCGGCGATAAAGTCTCGTCCTGTGGATGTAGTTCAGGGGGCGGATGCCGTGTTATTGATGTCAATGTATTAAAAGAACAATTCACGATGCTAAACGAAGATGGAAAACAAGTAGTGACCAAAGAGGAATACCTTGGCAATTCATGATTTACTTCACTACAAAGCATTATCGATTCAACAAACACCAAATACGTTTCATTTCTCGCTAGATTCGTTACTGTTGGCGTATTATGCGCCTGTTTCGGTATCGACCAAACACATTATTGATTTATGTACGGGGAATGCTCCTGTTCCTCTTTTTTTAAGCTTAAAAACAAACGCCGCGATTGTCGGTATTGAATTGCAAGAAGAAGCCTATAACAATGCGGTCGCTTCCGTAGCGATGAATCAAAAAGAAGACCAAATCTCAATCCTTCACACCGATGTCAAAGGTGTTTATAAAACCGTTGGCCATGATCACTTTGATGTAGTTACCGTCAATCCGCCCTATTACTCGACATTGAATCCATCCATTGTCTCCAAAGTTCAAACCCAAGCGCTTGCTCGACATGAAATAATGCTCACTTTAGAAGAAGTGTTTACCGAAGCCTCGAAGTTGTTAAAAAACAAAGGCTTATTATGTATTATTCAGAGGGTAGAACGTCTCGGTGATATGCTTCAGCTTTGCGCAAAAACAAATCTTGTCGCCAAGTCGGTTCGATTTGTTCATCCATTCATCAATGAACCTGCGAATGTTGTCCTTTTAATTGCAAAAAAGGGAGCGAAACCAGGATCACTCGAAGTCCTGCCACCAGTGATCACGCATGAAGCAGATGGAAGCTACACCTCACAAATCAACGCCATCTACCATTATGGTTCGTGATATAATATTGAAGCGAGGTATAACATGTTATTAGACTTATTATCAACAAATGAAAAACATGCATTCTTAGATATCGCCGTGTACATGGTTAGCATTGACGGTGATGTTCAAGACGCGGAATCCACGGAGTTAAAACGACTCAATAACGAATTAGGGGATGACGCTCGTACATATAAACCAGGCAATTATAAGCAAGCGATTAAATTGCTTCATGAGTCATCAGAAGCTCATCGCCGAATTGTCTTATTGAACCTCATTATCCTTAGTATGTCCGATGATTTATATCATGCGGAAGAACATACCATGATTGAGTATTTACTGGAATCATGGAACATTACACCCCGCAAGAAAACGGACCTTTTCCGTCTCGTCTATCAATTGAAAGACTTACGAGAAAAAGCGAAACTCGTCGTTAATGCCTAACACAACGCTTTATATCGTTTCTACCCCGATTGGTCATTTAAAAGACATCTCCATTCGGGCGATTGAAACGCTGAAAAGCGTTGCTTTTATTTTGTGTGAAGATACCAGAGTTTCCCAAAAACTGATGCATGCCTATGACATCAAGACGCCACTTAAAAGCTTTCATGATTATACAACTCCGGCTCAAATTCAGACGATCTTGAGTGAGATGAACGGGTTAGACGTTGCATTAATCAGCGACGCAGGAACGCCGTTGCTGCATGACCCAGGGTATGAGCTTGTTGTTGCAGCAAGAGACCATGGATACATTGTCACTGCGATTCCAGGTGCAAGTAGTATTACCAATGCTTTGGTATTAAGTGGGGTAGCACCTTATCCCTATACGTTTTATGGATTTATTCCAACCAAAGCAAAAGCCAAAGCGGAGTTTATTCAAAAAGCGTTAGCAACCCCGCATACATTAGTATTTTTTGAATCCGTTAAACGATTATCATCTACCTTAGCGCTGGTTCATCAATGGGCACCGACACGAGTCGTTAGTATTATGCGTGAGATGACCAAACAGTTTGAATCGGTGTATCACGGAGTGGCAGAAGAACTGATGAAGATCGACATTCCTGCCAAAGGGGAAGTGGTTCTAATTCTTGGTCCCCAAGAAAAACAACTCCAAAATCCATTGGAGTTGGTCGATTATTTGGTTGCTCAGGGAATGAAGCCTGTAGATGCCATTAAAGAAGTCGCAAAATCGAGTTCCATGACGAAGGCCCAACTTTATGAGCAATATATAAGCCGCTAATTAGCGGCTTTTTTTATAGTTTTGTTCGAGTTGAACTGAAGGTGGAGATATCAATCGTTAAAAGTTCGTGATTCAGCGCTTCAGGTTTCTTAAGGATATTTGCCAAGATTTGATAGATGACCATATTGCCTGTCACCGAGGTCGTAAAAATCGGTTTACTTGAGGTTTCATCGCGTTTAGGAACGATCGATAATACGCGTTCTAAGTCCATTGATTTGGGTTCAATCCATGCCATATACCCTGTTACATTTCGGTAATAGGTATACATCATCGGAATTCCTAACTCTCCCGCATGTTTTTCAATCAGACGTTTGATGGATAGATCCCCTGTTGCATCAATGACAATGTCATGATTTTTTAAGATAATCGGTCCGTTATGATCGGTATAATCCAAGCTTAATGTGTTCGTATTGATTCGGTCGTTAATGTTATCAATAAACTTCTTCATGACCGAGGCTTTGGACTCCCCAATCGTTTTTCCGTTTGAATGAATTAATCGGTTCAAATCGGTTTCATCGATAACATCTTTGTCTACCGCTGTAATTTGTTTCACACCAAAACGAGCAAACCCTTCGATGATTTGAGTCCCGACCCCGCCACAGCCGATGACACATATTTTGAGGTTATGGATGACCTCGAGTTCGGCCTCTGTATAGAGGGGTGTGTTTTTTTGATATCGTTTTAGCATCGTTTTACCATTCGTATTGTATCGCAAGACTTCTCATTTCCACAATAAACGACATGAATTCCTTCTTTATTATAAGGGGGTTAGTTGCTACAATGAAGCATGTTGGAGGTCACTATGAAAACGCCCTATTATATTACAACTGCCATAGCATATGCCTCGGGTCGTCCGCATATTGGAAATGTGTACGAAATTATCTTAGCCGATGCGATTGCTAGATACCGACGAATGCAGGGCTATGACGTGTTCTTCCAAACCGGAACCGATGAACATGGCCAAAAGATTGAACAAAAGGCCAAAGAAGCAGGGGTCACGCCTCGTGCTTTTGTTGATAACATTCAAAAAGAACTTCAAAAAACGTACGATTTGGTGAATGCTTCGTACGATAAATTTATTCGTACTACAGATTCCTATCACGAAACTCAAGTTCAAAAAATCTTTGAGCGATTACTAGCACAAGGCGATATCTACAAGGGGTTCTATGAAGGAATGTACTGTGTTCCTGATGAATCCTTTTACTCTGCGTCACAACTTGTCGATGGAAAATGTCCTGACTGTGGCCGTGACGTTGTACCAATGAAGGAAGAAGCATATTTTTTTAATCTTAAAAAATACCAACAACCACTAATTGACCACATCAAGTCGCATCCAGAGTTTATTCAACCAGAATCACGCAAAAACGAAATGATGAAAAACTTCCTTGAAGTGGGACTGGAAGATTTATGTGTATCAAGAACCTCCTTTGATTGGGGCATTGATGTATTATCCGACCCAGAACATGTCGTTTATGTGTGGATTGATGCCTTAAGCAACTATATTACCGGCTTAGGCTATGACGTTGATGGCAATCATGATCAGAAATTTTTAACATACTGGCCAGCAGATGTTCATTTAATTGGCAAGGATATCTTACGTTTTCACACCATTTATTGGCCAAGTATGTTGATGGCCTTAGGCATTGAATTACCTAAACAAATCTTTGGGCATCCTTGGTTACTAGCAGCTCAAGGCAAGATGAGTAAATCCGTTGGGAATACGTTATACACCGAGGACTTAGTCCAATTGTTTGGTGTTGATGCAGTCCGTTATTACGTCTTACGAGATACACCGTTTGCTCAAGATGGATCGATTAGTCTAGAGACGATGGTGGAGCGAATTAATACAGAACTCACCAATACCTTTGGTAATCTTCTGCATCGCACTGTTTCGATGACGCATCAATACTTTGAAGGGGCAATTCGTCCGATTCAAACGATTGAACCCTTAGACCAAGAAGTCATTGATTTAGTTCTTCAAACAAGCAAAGATGTCGATCGCTACATGAATCAGTTAAAAGTCTCGGACTCGCTTCAGGCGATCCAAGTGATGTTACGTCGTGCGAATAAATACATCGATGAAACCGAACCATGGAACATCTATAAAGCGCAAAAGATGGACCGATTAGCGGATGTGTTATACGTCATTTTAGAAACGGTTCGTCATGCTGCGGTCTTACTTCAAAGTTTTATCCCAGAAACAGCAGCGACGGTCTTGTCGAGTCTAGCAACCTCTACCTCAACCTTAGAGAGTTTAAGCCAATTTGGTGGACTGGAAAAAGGGACTCTTCCGGTGTCTGTTCCGCTATATCAGCGTTTCGAATTAGAGCAAATCCGTGCTTCGTATGAAGCTTTAACATCGCCCAAAAAACCTGGCAAAGAAGAAATTAGTATTGATGATTTCGCCAAACTAGAGTTGGTGGTAGGTGTGGTTCAAGAATCGAAACGTCACCCCGATGCAGACCGCTTACTGGTGAGTCAAATTGATCTTGGCAATGGCGATGTCCGTCAAATTGTTTCGGGAATTGCTGACTATATTTCTCCGGAAAACTTTGTGGGACAACACGTTGTTGTTGTGGCCAATTTGAAACCTGTCAAGTTGCGTGGTGTTGAAAGTCAAGGAATGATTCTGGCTGGAAAAGACGGTAAACAACTCGAAGTTTTAGCAACGTCGCTTCCTGCAGGAGCCGTGATTTCATGAACTTAGAACTTGAATTTCGTCGCGTGCTCCAAGTCTCACTTGGGACTACGTTATCGATTATTGGCTTAACGTATTTTATTATTCCGAGTAACTTAGTTGCTGGTGGCTTAACCGGGTATGCTATTTTAATCCAAACGGGCTTAGCAGCTTTAGGATTTACGATCAACTTAGGAATTCTAGTAGCCCTTGTTAATATTCCGGTTATGATTTTAGGGTTTGTTGGGGTATCACGAAAATTTGTATATTACTCGCTGTATTCCATTGCCCTTCAAGTAGTGTTGTTAGCCCTTATCGGGACCCCAGAAGCATTCTTTGGGGCCGATGTGTTAGCCGGCTCCATTATTGGTGGATTGATCATTGGCGTTGGGGCAGCAACGACCCTAAAAGCAGGAGCATCTCAGGGTGGTCTTGATATTGTCAGCCAGTATATTAGTTTGCGTTATCAAATCTCAATCGGGTATGTCAGTGTCTTTGCAAATGCAGGGATTTTAGCGATTGCCTTCTTTTTTATCAATCCCACATCAGCGTTATATACCTTGGTCATGTATGTTGTTGCCAACCTCGTTGTGGACAACTTACATACGGCGTATAAGCGCGTTCGAATTGAAATTGTTTCGAGTCATGGTGATGAAGTGAAAAAAGCCTTACTGGCTACCTTTATTCGAGGAATCACAATGATTGAAGGGACTGGCGCATTTACTGGTGCGCAGCGTAAAGTCATGGTGATGATTACGCAAACCCATGAAGTTTATGACATTCAAAAAACTATCTTGTCGATCGATCCTGACGCCTTTATTTCCATGAGTCCGGTTCGTTTACTTGCGGGTAAATTTAATCGTGTGGTTATGAAATAGTATGAAAAACGAACTCCGACGCTTGGTCATGGTGGCCTTAGGTGCAATTATTTATGCGGCTGGAATCACGATGTTTATTGTCCCGCTAGGACTATATACAGGCGGGCTTACAGGGTATGCCGTCCTCGTTGTAAACCTGTTAGCACGAGAAAACATTATCGTGAATTTAGGTCTCGCCATCTTTATTGTTAATTTACCGGCGTATGTGTTCGGGTATTTTAGGATTTCTCGTAAATTTGTTATTTACAGTCTAGTTGCCTTAACCATACAATCTGTCTTTGTTGCATGGAATCCGTATCCAGTGGTCGAACTCAATGACCCGATGCATGCGGCCATCTTTGGTGGACTTTTATTAGGAACGGGATTTGCATTAGTTTTACGTCAAGGTGCTGCCATTGCTGGGATGTCGGTGATTGCTTACTATATTAATGTTCGATTCCAATCGACGATTGGGAACATCAATTTATTTGTCAACGCGGGTGTCATTGCCTTAGTCGGTTTATTTTTCTCCTTGCTGACCGCGTTATATACCCTTATTGTTTTAGTGACAGTATCAATTGTCGTGGACCGTTTATACACCGCGTACCGCCGTGTCAAACTGGAAATCATTACGGAAAAAGGTGATGAAATTAAAGCCATGCTCTTTCAAAAGTTTCGTCATGGGATGACGACGTTTGAAGGTAAAGGAGGCTACACCGGAAACCGTAAAGACGTCATTGTGATGATTGCGTTTGCCCATGAAGCCTACTATATTAAACAAGCGATCACTCTGATTGATCCGGTGGCGTATATTACAAGAGAGGATGTGTACATGATGAACGGGAATTTAACCCATGTACAATTACCTTAGGAGGATTCAATGATTGAACAACGCCCATGGGGAAGCTATGAAGTCTTACTTGATGCATCGAACGTCAAAGTAAAACGCATCATCGTTCAACCTCATCAACAACTCAGTTATCAATACCATCAACATCGCAGTGAGAATTGGACAATTGTTGCTGGGGTGGCAGAAGTAGTGCTTGATGATGTTGTTCATACGTTAACCTCAAGCGAACATATCTATATTCCACAAGGAGCAAAACACCGGATTCGTAATCCGTTTGATGAACCGGTGATCTTTATTGAGGTTCAGACGGGAACGTATTTTGGAGAAGACGATATTATTCGGCTAACGGATGATTATGGACGAGTATAACTCGTCCTTTTTTGTTACAATACTTCGTATGAATACCTTATATAAAAACTTATTTTTGACCTTCTTTAAAATCGGAGCGTTCACCATCGGTGGGGGCTATGCGATGATTCCCGTCATTGAGCGTGAGCTCGTTGACAAGAAGAACTGGTTATCAGCGGATGAGTTTTATGATGCCGTAGCAATCGCGCAAGCGGTACCCGGCATTATTGCATTACATATGGGGATTTACTTGGGGTATAAATTAGGAAAAATTCCAGGAGCAATACTAAGCGCTCTAGGCGTTATTCTTCCTGCCTTTTTAATCATGATGGGGCTTGCTAGTGTGGTGGTCTTATCAGGGGAATGGCCGATGTGGCTAAACCAGTTTTTTGCCGGGGTGCGTGTAAGTGTTGTTGCCCTTATTGCCTATGCGGCACTTAAACTATTCTTGAATTCAACACATCCTTGGCGAATTCCGTTAGGGGTTGTTGCCTTTAGCGTTGTGTACTTTACGACCTTTAATCCTTTTTGGGTCATTTTGAGTTTTGTAATCATATCTATCGTCTTACCAGAACGAGGAACTGCTCATGCGAATTCTTAATTTGTGGTGGCAGTTTTTGCTGATAGGTCTTGTTAGTTTTGGTGGGGGAACAGCAATGATTCCCCTACTCCAACGAACCTTTGTCGAGGAGCAAGGCTGGATTACGATTACCATGTTTGTCGATATTATTGGTTTGTCGCAAGTAACACCAGGCCCGATTGCGATTAATGCAGCAACCTTTATTGGTTATCAATCATCGTATTTAGCTTATGGTTCAGTGGGCCTAGCGTTAGTCGGTTCGTTTGCGGCAACCCTCGGAGTCATTACAATGCCAAGCATCTTTATGAGTATGTTGATCGGCATTCAGCATCAAGACAAAGTACAAGTGGCGATGAAGCGAATCTTATATCGCTTGCGTCCTGTGTTGGTCGGATTAATTGCTGTGAGTGCATTCACCATCGCAGAATTGACATTCACAGGAATTAATCATATTGTATGGTTCGTACTAGCGATGATTTTTCTATTATCGAAAAAAGTCCATCCGATTATTGTCATCCTACTCGGTGGAATTTACGGCGTTTTATTCTTGTAATCGTAAGGGAAACACCTTGACAAAGGGTTGCCATGGTACTACACTATTCCATGGTACATTTTTTATCCCCGTAACAGGTGAGCCCTAATTAAAAATTAGGAGAAGAACATGAATACATTCATGCAAAAAAAAGAAGCTGTTGTAAGACAGTGGCATGTGATTGATGCAACAGGCACTCCGCTAGGCCGACTCGCCTCGGAAGCGGCAAGCCTCATCAAAGGCAAGCACAAACCAACCTTTACCCCCCATGTGGACGGTGGAGATTATGTGATTGTCATCAATGCGGACCAATTTGTTTTTACGGGAAACAAAGAAAACACCAAACTGTATCAGAAACACTCTGGATGGATTGGCGGACTTAAAACAAGAACCGCTAAAGAAATGAAAGAGAAGTTTCCAGCGAAGGTTATCGAATTGGCAGTTCATGGTATGTTGCCAAAATCGAAACTGGGGTCGGTCATGAAGACACGTCTATACGTGTACAAAGACAGCACTCATCCTCATAGTGCTCAACAACCTCAACCTTACATCGTGAAAGGATAATCGGATGGCAAAAGAACAAGTTCAGTATTTAGGCACCGGACGACGCAAGAAGTCTGTGGCTCGTGTACGATTGTTGCCAGGAAAAGGGAAGTTCATGATTAATGATCGTACCTTTGAAGACTATATTCCTTCTGCCCAAATTCGCCTAGATGTAATGCAACCTCTGGTTTTAACTAAAACCGAGAAAAGCTATGACATCGTGGTCAATGTTCAAGGTGGTGGGATGAACGGTCAAGCCGGTGCGATCCGTCACGGAATCTCTCGAGCATTGCTCGAAGTGAGTGCTGATTTTAGAGCAGCATTGAAAAAAGCTGGGTTCTTAACTCGTGATCCACGCGTTAAGGAACGATACAAGTATGGACTCAAGAAAGCCCGCAAATCGTCACAGTTTTCAAAACGTTAATTACAACACAAACAAGAAAGACATGGAAATCATGTCTTTTTTTGTGTGTTAAAATATCGTGGAGATAACTTATGAAATTGACCTTACCTTTTCGCCAATTTATGGCTGAAACCTATGGAACCTTCGTTATTTTATTCAGCAGTGTACTCGCCTACGCTGTCCTTGCCACAGTAGAACCCTTTACGGCACTTATTGTTAGCAGTGTGGTGTATGGACTTACGTATGCAGCCATGCATTACACTCTCGGTCACATCAGTGGAGGTCATTTTAATCCGATGCTTACGGTGGCTGCCTATGATGATGGACGAATTACATCAAAACAAGGGATGATTTACGTTGCAGCGCAGGTTGCTGCCGCATTGGTTGCTGGAATCATGGTGCTATGGATTACGCAAAGCATTCAAATTCCTTTTGCTGTATTAGGCTATGCATCGCTAAGCCCACTGCGAACCAACCTTTGGATTGCGCTTGTGATTGAATTGTTTGTGAGCTATTTTATTACTTATGTTTACTTGGCTGTTTCACAGCGCAAGGTATCCTATTTGACGGGAATTTCAGTTGGCTTTATGATGATGAGCGTCATGATGACAACAGGATTATTAACCGGTGGTCATGCCAATCCAGCTCGTGTCTTTGCGACTCTAATCTTTGCGGGTTCAACGGGCCGTTCTCAGCTTGCGCTGTATATCATTGCTCCTTTGGTTGGTAGCTTACTGGCTCGCTGGTTTTACAAATACTTTAAATACTCGGACAAGCAAGATGTTGCATGAAACCCTCTTACATAAACGAAGTGAGTTAAGCAGAAAGTACCTTCCGCTAGGTGTTGGCTTTCTTGTGCTTGGTGGAGCATTGTTCTTTTTGTTTCCATTTCTTGGATTGATTGCAGGGATTGGTATAGTGTATATTGCGATCTATTTAACAAAACTACAAGCAGCCGCTTCGGACTTTAAAGATCAACTAATGTCCGCGGTCCTTGGTGAATTCTTTACCAAGGTATCCCATGACAAACACAAAGGATTATCACTTGTGGATGTGATGGCTTCTGAACTCCTTTCAAAACCAGACCGCTTTTACTCCAACGACCTGATCGTCGGCGAATACAATGGAGTTGATTTTCGTTTATCGGATGTCACATTACAGCGTGTCACATCAAATGGAAAGACAACAACCGTAACCACGTACTTTAGAGGACCGGTGATGGTGTTTGATTTTCATAAACAAACCGATGGTAAACTCATCGTCCAAGAGACCATGCGTGGTGAGTTGTTTACCAAATACAAGCGAATTAAGCTCGAGAGCGTATCGTTTAACAAAACGTTTCATACATATTCCACCAAAGACCAACTCGCTTTTTACATCCTGACTCCTCACTTTATGGAGCGATTACTTCGACTCGAGGACGAGGTCGACGGCAACTTTTATTTTTCCTTCATCGATGGAAAGATGTATGTAGCCCTTTATAACAACAAAGACCTCTTCGAATTCAATATGTTTGGTACAATTAATGAGAAGATATATGAACGTTTCTATTACGAAATAAAGATCGTAAAAGACTTGATTGAGGAACTACGCCTCAATCCGAATTTATAGGAGAAAAAGATGAATCCATTTGTAATTGGTTTATTAGTCGTTGTAGGACTTGTAGGATTATGGTTTATTGCCACCATGAACCGCTTTAATGTATTAAAAATTAAAATCAATGAAGCATTAAGTGGTATTGATGTTGCCTTAACAAAACGTTTTGACGTATTAACCAAGATGTGGGATTTGGCAAAGAAATATATGGAATTTGAGCAGTCAACCTTAGAGAAGGTCATAAAACTTCGTCAATCTGCAAAAGCAACCGTTTCGGATCAACAAGGACTCAATGCCGGACTTAATGAAATGGCATCCCAATTAAACGTCGTATTGGAACAATATCCAGAGCTTCGTGCAACCGAAAACATGCAAGCATTGCAGCGCAGTGTAACGGATGTGGAAGAACATTTACAAGCAGCCCGCCGTTTATATAATGCGAATGTTTCGATCTATAATCAGTCGATTGTTGTCTTTCCTGCTTCTATCGTCGCAAATGCTATTAATGCTCATCCTGCTGAATTTTTTGAAGCGGAAGAAGCAAAACGTAGCGATGTATCCTTCAAGTAATCCCTCATTACGAGGGATTCTTTTTTTATTCCTAAAACACGATATAATATCGTTATGACAGTAAAAGCTCGATTTGCACCAAGTCCAACCGGATTTATCCATGTTGGTAATTTACGAACTGCAATCTTTACCTATCTTATTGCGAAGCAAAAAGATGGGATTTTTATGTTGCGTATTGAAGATACCGATCAAGGTCGTTTAGTGGAAGGGGCACTCGATGCCATTACTAACACGCTAACGCAGACCGGTCTTTTATGGGATGAAGGTCCTTTAAAAGGTGGACCAGATGGTCCGTATATTCAAAGCGAACGCCTCTCCTTATATCAGCAACATGCGAATGAACTTGTGGATAAAGGGCATGCGTATCGTTGTTTTTGTAGCGAAGAACGATTATCGGAACAACGTGAGGCGGCCCAAGCGAAGAAGCAAACGTATATGTATGATGGGTTTTGTTCGCGCTTGTCGAACGAAGAGATAAATCAGAATCTAGCAGCAAGTAAACCGTTTGTTATTCGTCAAAAAACACCAACGACTGGATCGACCAGTTTTCACTGTGAAGTCTATGGTGATATTACGATTGAAAACGAGCTGATTGAAGATCAAATCTTACTGAAATCGGACGGATATCCGACCTATAACTTTGCCAATGTAGTTGATGATCATCTTATGCATATTACTCATGTGGTACGTGGAAATGAATACTTAACCTCAACCCCGAAATATACCCTGTTATATCAAGCGTTTGGTTGGCAAGAACCAACCTATGTCCATGTTCCGCTTGTTGTAAAAGCGGATGGCAAGAAAATGTCGAAACGAGATGGTGATGCGTATTATTCTGACTTTGTTCAAAAAGGGTATTTACCCCAAGCCATCGTTAATTACTTAAGTCTACTTGGATGGGCACCTGCCACAGACCAAGAAATCTACACCTTAGAAGAATTAACCAAAGCATTTGATGTTTCACGAATCAATACAAGTCCAGCGGTTTTTGATGTAGCAAAACTGAACTGGATTAATGCGCACTTTATTAAAGCCTTGGATGAACCTACCTATCTCGAGCAAGTCTTGCCGTATATTACGGAAAAAGTCAGTGAAGAAACGAAGATTGCCTTGGCGAAGTTATTCCAAGAACGCTTAGAATACTTATCACAAATTCAAGATCATATCGATGGGTTTTATCGTCCGGTTCAAGATGGTGAAACCAAAGAATTTATGGCGAGTGCCGATCATCAACCGGTTTTGTCTGCTTTTAAAACAGTGATTGAATCGCTTCATGACTTTCAACCGGAGTTCATTAAACAATCGATTAATGAGGCGGGAGCAATATGTGGGGTTAAAGGCAAAATGCTCTTTATGCCGATTCGAATTCAAACCACAGGGGTGATGCACGGCCCGGATCTTCCTCGCTCCCTTGCAATTTTAGGCAAGGACGAAGTGCTGAAACGATTATCCAATGAAGCGTAGTCTTCTTTTATTTGCTGTCTTATTTTTAACTGCATGTGAGACAGCACCCATTGATTTACGAGATGAAATCGTGACGGCGATGGCCGCTAACGATTCCTTTGTTGTAGTTGAAGAATTTCGTTGGCAGCAATTCGCAAGAAAAGCAAATGAGCCCTATAACCTTGATGTCATTTCAACGAACCGAATCTCATTTGTGCAAAACCGCTATCTCACTGATCACTTTTTTGATGAACAACGAAACCAAGAAGGAGTTAGTGAGAGAACATTATTTCAAGGGTCAACCTATAAGAACATCTTTAACCAGCAAGCTGCGATTCGCTTTGAGCGTGATTGGTTGGGGATTCAGTTGCAGCAAATCAATCAAATTGGACTTGGGACGATTGATCCCGAAGATTTGATTAGTCAATTGTTATATCAATCGACGGATTTGTATTACAAATCAGATGAGGGGATTACTGGTTCATTTGAGGACTACCGATATGTTGTAGTGACTGTGAATAAGGATCTTTTTGAAACACTGTTTGTTCATACCTTAGCCCCGTATTTAGATTTCCCATATGACTACCGTGTCTTCATTGAACTCGAGTTTAATGAAGCGTATCTCATTGAATCGATTACCTTTGATTTCACGAACTTACTAAGCCAGTACAGGGATTATTATGAGGTTCAACAAGGGGTTCGTTTCACGTCCCTTGATGTAAGTTACAGCCTTACCTATAGTGAATACTCGGAAGTGTTACATAGTCCTCCGATAATCGCCTCTCGCCTTTTTCTCGATGGTCAAGTCGTAATCAATCCAGCGAATGCGATTCCTAGGAGTGCTAATGTTGATTTGCGCATAGTCAGAGATTCTGATTTGGTTGCTCGAATTAACACCCTTGTCTTTCGAGCCATTCCAGATACTCCCATGCGATTATTGCTGATTGAACTTGTCAAAGAAGAACCACAAGGTCTGACGTTGTTGCATGAGCAAGTATGGTTAGATGTATCGGAAGATGGTATTGATTATTTTGAACAAGAGCTACCATCCGAAGATCAGACTTATTATGTTGTTGTTCGAGGGATTACTCGTTCCCAAGGACGATATTTTTCAGAAATCATTCGCTTAAATTACACGCAAGAGAACTAAATGAATCACGATTCTTCATGTTGTTATCCATTGTTATTGCGTTGAAATTGTTATAATTACGATAGGAAATGGTATGAAATTTTACAATACGCTCACGGCACAATTAGAGGAGTTCACTCCGGTTCGTCCGAACCGTGTGTCGGTCTATGTTTGTGGGCCGACCGTGTACTCTCATATACATGTTGGAAATGCTAGGCCATTGGTCGTTTTTGATGTCCTTCGACGTTACTTGATGCAGCAAAAATATGACGTGCATTTTGTGATGAACATTACGGATGTGAATGACAAAATAACGACGCAAGCGGCAAACGAACAAACCACAGAATTAGAAATTGCTCGTAAATATACAAAAAGTTTTATGGATGATTACACTGCACTCCAATCCCTTCCCCCTTCGAAATGGGTGAAAGTATCTGAATCTGTAGATTCCATCGTCAGTTATATTCAACGTTTGATTGATAAGGGATTTGCGTATGAAGTGGATGGAGATGTTTATTTTAGAGTTCACAAGATTGATGAATACGGTCGATTAAGTGGTCAAAAAAAAGACGAGTTGATCGCGGGTTCTAGAGTCGATGTAAATCCCAAAAAAGAATCTCCGCTCGACTTTGTCTTATGGAAAAAAAATGAACGTCCTGAATCATTTGAGTCCCCGTTTAGCATGGGCCGACCTGGATGGCATACCGAATGTAGCTGCATGATTGAGGATGAGTTTCAATCGATTATTGATATTCACGGGGGTGGCGCAGATTTACGTTTTCCTCACCACGAAAATGAAATGGCGCAATCGCTGGCTCTAAATAATCATCCCTTAGCAAATCTGTGGATGCATAATGCCCGAATTGATTTTGGCGAAGAAAAGATGAGCAAGTCCTTAGGCAATGTCATTCTCTTAAAAGACTTGTTACACGATTATGATGCGAACGCTTTACGCATGTATTTGTTATCAACATCGTACCGTACGCCGATGGCCTTTCGCTTTGAACAAATGGAGTTTTATAAGACGGAGTGGGAAAAGATTCAACGTACAATGGCTCAACTTCATATCGAACTTGATGTCTTTCAAGCGTTCAATCAACTACTCGACGATACTTATATGGCTCATTTAAACGATAACTTAGGCCAAGATTTGAATACGGCGAATGTTATTAGTGATTTATATGCGATGATCAAAGAAAGTAACAAAGCCGTTCGTAGTCAAAACAAAGAAACGATGGCACTCATGTACAACACAATCTTGATGTATGCTCAAGTCTTGGGATTACGATTTGATCTACCTCGCTTATCAGCAGATGATCGAAGTATGTATTTCAACTGGGTTGATGCACGTGATAATAAAGATTATGACCGTGCTGATATGCTTCGCGAGAAATTAACGCAGCGCGGAATTCTCCTTTGACAACCTCTCAGCTTGCCTTTGTGGGGGATTCGGTACTCGAACTCCATGTGAAAGCATACTTAGCAACCCATGACCGTCGTTCGAGTAAATATTTACACCAACGGATGGTCCGTTTTACGAATGCCAAATCCCAAGCCGGATTTGTCAAAGTGCTGATGGACCGGATTACACCAGACGAACAATCCATGGTCTTAAAGGGACGTAATTCAAGTGCGGCTCAAGGTCGTAAAACAGCATCAGTGATGGATTATAAATATGCAACTGGCCTTGAGGTCCTTCTAGGTTACTTATATTTTGAAGATCCGGAACGATTACAAGAAGTGTTAGAAATCTACATGGAGATCGCAATCAATCATGGCAGTTAAAATCATGGGTAAAAATGCGGTCACAACCGCTGCTGACAATCATCGTCAATTTCATGAACTTTACATTTTGTATTCTCTACTTGGGAGTATGGAATCGGTCATGAAATACTGTGAAGCGAATCAAACCCAAATTCATATTATGAAACGCCCTGAGATGGATGCTAAATTTGGTCCGAAGAACCAAGGGGTCGTCGCGTATGTCGAAGAATATGAATATGTGGATTTATATGACGTACTAAAAACCTCGGATGCTCCTTTTGTTGTAATCTTAGATGGTCTTGAAGACCCTCATAACCTCGGTGCGGTGCTTCGAACCGCCGAAGCCACGAAGGTAGATTGCGTGGTTATTCCAAAACACCATTCGGTTAGTTTAAATGACACCGTTGCTAAAGTTGCCGCGGGGGCGATGGATTTGGTGAATGTGGCACAAGTCACAAACATCACCAATACCATCAAAGAACTTAAGAAACTTGGATTATGGGTTGTCGGTCTTGACCGAGATGCCCCGATGCAATACACCGAGATTGATGGAAAAATGCGAATTGCCATTGTGATTGGTAGTGAAGGAAAAGGGATTAGCCGCTTAGTAAAAGAACAATGTGATTTCTTAGCGAACATCCCGATGAATGGAAAACTAAACTCGCTTAATGCGAGTGTCTCAGCCGCTTTGATGATGTATCACGTCCACCTACAACGTATGTAGGATATGAATGATTACGAATTACTATATTTAATTGGAGAACGTAATGACGATGCTCATGCGTTACTCATTCGAAAATATCAGCCGTTGATTAAATCCAAGCTGCGATATTTTAAGATTCGTCCCAGTGATTATGAGGATTACTTGCAAGAAGGTAACTTAGTCTTAGCCCTTGCGATACGGAAGTTTAACCCGATATTTGGAAAGACCTTTACTCGCTTCTTTGAATTGTTATTAGTGCGGGCCATTGCGGCTAAAATGACCCCTGCTCATAAGCAGTTAATCTATTTCAGTGAAGAAATGTTTGACCACGTACTCGTTCAAGAAACACCGCGATTACGAATCTTGCCCAAACATATCGAGTTGGCCCAAAAAGCGTTAAACGAATTGGAATATAAAATCTTTGTTGCTCACTATCAAGAGGCCCTTGGTCTAGACCGGATCGCTCACGACCACGACCTTGATGTGAAGAAAGTGTATAATTGCATTTATCAGATTAAACGCAAGCTTCGAGAATGCCCCGAATTTCTTGACAACCTTTGAATAAGTTGCTATATTTTACAAGCATTTGAGGGTATATCCATGCGTAAAAAAGTAATTTTAGTTTGTGAGGTTTGTTTGTCTCGCAATTATCAAGTCGAACAAAAAGCACAAGCCGCAACACGCTTGGAACTCAAGAAGTATTGTGCAACCTGTAAAAAACATACGCTACACAAGCAAACCAAATAGGAGGCTGTCATGCAGTCGAACAAACCCAACCGAATTATGCAAATCCTAACCACGGAATATAAAGGCGAGAGCTTACTGCTTGTTGCCGTTTCGATCGTGATTATGGTTGTGTCAGCGTATATTATTGATGGTACCTTAGTGATCAACTCTGACTTTCCAGTGATTGGTCAATTCCCTACGCTCTCCATTATTGTCTTTATGACAGCAGGAGCCGTTGGTTTAGTGATTGGTAGTTGGCCACTCTTTAAACCCAGTGTTGCGGAAGTATCTCGTCTTACCCCACCAACCAAAGCGACCTACGCCGATCATATGGTTAAAGTATTTACCTTTATCTTGATCTTCCTTGCTGTTTTCTTAATTTATGATTCTGTGATTGCAGCAACGTTTGGACTCTTTGTCTAATATGGAACAACTAGAACGCCGTTGGTACATTGCTCAAACCAGTTCTGGATTCGAGCATTCTGTAAAAACAAATTTAGAACGTCGTATTCAATCGATGGGAATGGAAGATTATATCTTTCAAGTATTTATTCCCGAAACCACAGAAATAGAAATTAAACCGGATGGCCGTAAGGTCGAAAAACTAAAAAAAATGTTTCCGGGATATGTCTTCATTGAAATGGTGGTCACGGATGAGAGTTGGTTCATTGTCCGTAACACGCCGGGATGTACTGGATTCTTAGGTTCATCGGGTGGAGGAACAAAACCGGTTCCCTTGACACCTGATGAAATCGAACCGATTTTGAAAAAATGTGGAATTGTCGAAAGTTTGGAACTCGATGCCGAAGTCGGCGATGCCGTTCAAATTATCGATGGACCGTTCCGTGGTCAATTCGGTTCAATCAACCATATTGATGACGACAACCAAAAAGTCGAAATCCTTGTTGATATGTTTGGCCGTCTCACGCCGATTGAGTTAATGTTTACCCAAATTGAAGTGAAGAGATGAGACCCTCATCTCTTTTTATTTAAACCTATGAGTAAATTTTCTGGTTGGATTTTAATCGTTGTCGGATTTATTGTATTGATTAACCCTTTTGATACGCTAAATTTGATTCCGTTCTTAATTGGGTTATCGATAACCATCTCAGCTGCTGGGATGTTTTATCGTTCGATCAAATCGGGACGATTTAGCTTGAATAGTTTATTGGTCGTATTCATTGGTGGGGCATTGATGCTTGCCACCGATACGACCTTAACGTGGGTCTCGATGGCCATTGCGCTTACGATTATTGGCCTAGGGCTATCGAACATTATTGGATTTCGTCGTCGACGCTATCCGCGAGAAGAACTGCGATTCAATAGCGGGATCATCATGATCATTGTTGGAATCATTTGGTTTTTACTGCCTGATTTACCGTTTTTACTTCTGCGAACGATTGCGGGATTATTGTTGATTCTTATTGGGATAATTCAACTTTCAATTAAACAAACCATCTTTCAACGCTCGACCTGGAATGCCACCATCAAACAATACATGAATGCCCGTTCCGATGACCCCGATATTATTGATGTGGACGTCGATGATAAATAATCAAAAAAGATGAAGCGAGTCGTTGACTCGTTTTGTTTATTTTAGTATGATTATTGAGCGCAAATTTTGCGTAAAGTTCTTTCGTGGTAGAGCATTGCTCCTTAACCACACACGTAGACATTGGAGGTGTAGAACGTGGCAGCAAAGAAAAAAATAACCAAAATGTTAAAACTCCAAATCCAAGCGGGTAAAGCGAATCCAGCTCCACCGGTCGGACCAGCCTTAGGGCAAGCGGGTATTAACATCCAAGATTTTTGTACTAAATTCAATGACGCAACGAAAGACAAAATGGGGAATATTATCCCTGTTGTCATCAGTGTCTTTGAAGACAAGAGTTTCGAATTCCAATTAAAAACCCCACCAGCAAGTGACTTGTTGAAAAAAGCAGCAGGCATTTCAAGTGGCGGGTCAAGAGGAAAACTCGAATCAGTTGCAACGATCTCTCGTGCTAAATTACGAGAAATCGCTGAAACAAAATTACCCGACTTAAATGCAAACTCCGTGGAAGCCGCGATGAACATCATCGAAGGTACTGCGAAGAACATGGGTATTAAGGTGGAGGGATAAGATGGCTAAACTATCGAAAAACCTCACCAATGCGAGAGCAAAATTAGAAGCGGGAAAACGCTATGAGATTGCGGAAGCAGTAAAACTTGTTAAATCACTCAGTTATGAAAAGTTTGATGCAAGTGTCGAAGTGGCGGTTCGCCTCAATGTCGACCCACGTCAAGCAGACCAAAACATCCGTGGTGCACTCGTCTTACCTCATGGGACAGGAAATACCGTTCGCGTCTTAGCCTTTGTCCAAGGAGACAAGGTCGCAGAAGCGAAAGCAGCTGGTGCTGATCTCATCGGTGATGATGATATGATGGCGCAAATTCAAAAAGGATTCTTCGAATTTGATGCTGTAATTGCCACCCCAGATATGATGGCGAAGATTGCTCCATTAGGTCGTGTTCTTGGACCTCGTGGTTTAATGCCAAACCCGAAAACGGGAACCGTTACTGCCGATGTCACCAAAGCGATCACGGAAGCGAAATCCGGTAAGATTGAATACCGTAACGATAAAGTTGGGAACGTTCAAGTTCCTGTCGGTAAAGTTAGCTTCGATGCGGCAAAACTAGAAGAAAACATTAAAGCGTTATATCAACAATTGGTCAAAATCAGACCATCCACGGTGAAAGGAAGTTACGTATTAAACGTAACCATCTCTTCCACAATGGGCCCAGGAATCAAAGTCAGCTTTGACTCCTTAGACAACTAAATCAACATCCGAAGACAGTAGGGGCGTATGCTTAAATATCCTACCGAGGTACCAAGGTAACCCCTCCCCTCTTTTGTCTTTGGCTAAGAGGGGTTTCTTATTCTATAAAGGAGGAATACTATGAACGAGTCAATACGCCAACAAAAAGTTGACCAAGTTTCTGAGCTTGTCACGATCATTAATGAATCTAAAAGTATGATTGTTGCTGACTACTTAGGACTCACGGTCGATCAAATGACTCAACTTCGCCGCAAACTGTACGATGCAAATTGTGACATTCAAGTCATTAAGAACAACATTACACGTCGTGCCGTTCAAGAAGTCGGATATCAAGACCTCGATTCAGCACTCACCGGACCGAATGCGGTTGCGTTCTCGAAAGATGATGCCATCTCAGCAGCGAAAATTCTCTATGATTTTTCAAAGACTGCGGATGCCCTTGAGTTAAAAGCTGGAGTCATTGATGGCAAAGTCGTCATGTTAGATGAATTGATTCAGTATGCGCAGCTACCATCACGCGAAACATTACTCACACAACTTGCTGCTGGATTACTTGGAACGATTCGCAACTTGGCTGTAGCCCTACAATTGTTCAGTGAACTTGGTGACGCACCAGCACCTGCTGCTCCTGCTGCACCAGCACCAACCCCTGAACCTGTTGTGGAAGCTGCCCCTGTCGCAGAAGAGCCTGCTGTAGAAGCGGCTGCTAGCGACGAAGAAGTACAACCTGAACCAACCCAAGAAGAAACTGCTGGTGAAGCATCACCAGACGAAGAGAAAAAGGAGGAATAACCCATGGCAAAATTAACTGCTAAAGACTTCATCGCATCCTTAAAGGATATGACGATTTTAGAAGTCAAAGAACTTGTTGATGCAATGAAAGAAGAATTTGGTGTTGACCCATCTGCGGTCGCTGTTGCAGCAGGACCTGCTGCTGGTGGAGCTGATGATGCACCTTCAAGCGTAAGTGTTATTTTAGAAAATGCTGGACAAGCAAAAGTTGGTGTCATTAAAGTCGTGAAAGAATTAACCGGTCTTGGACTCAAAGAAGCAAAAGACTTGGTTGACGGCGCACCAAAACCAGTGAAAGAAAACATCAAGCCAGAAGAAGCGGAAGAGATTAAAGCGAAACTCGAAGAAGCTGGCGCAACTGTAAGTGTCAAGTAACGATCGAAGGTTAGATGGGATGGCTTTGGCCATCCCGATTGATCGTTAGTGAATGAGCCATTATTTTACAAATCAATCGAATACAAAATCTAAGCCTAAGGTAATCAAGGCTTATTTTCCCTTTCAAGACTTTGACTTTGTCACGGATCATGGGGTGTTTAGTAAAGATACGATCGACTTTGGTAGTCGTCTATTAATTACAACCGCCATGCATGAACTCCCTGACGGTCGAATGTTGGATGTAGGGTGTGGTTATGGACCTATCGGGATTGTGTTAGCGACGCTCAAGCCGACACAGAGAATGGATATGGTCGATATCAATGATCGAGCGCTCGCATTAGCCAAACAAAACATTGTCAAAAACAATGTGACTAATGCGGAGGTGTTTTACTCCGATATGTATCAAAACATCTCGGAAGATTACGCCATGATTCTTACGAATCCGCCGGTACGTGCCGGTAAGCACACCGTACATGCAATGATTGAACAGGCAAAAGAACACTTGATACAACAAGGGTGTCTTTGGGTGGTTCTCCAAGTAAAACAAGGAGCAAAATCGGCCCAAGACAAGATGCAGGACGTTTTTGGTAATGTTGAAATCAAAGCCAAAGACAAAGGGTATGTAATTTTACGCAGCCAAAAACTGTAGAAAGAGGAATCCTATGAACTTTACCTTGCAAGATGTTGGCAAGCACCGTGTTCGTCGCAATTACTCACGCGTTAAACTGAACGCCGAACTACCAGGACTGATTGATATTCAATTAGAGTCCTTCGAATGGTTTAAAACCACGGGATTACGTGAACTTTTTGACTACATTAATCCCATTGAAAACCATAGTGGAAATATCAAAATGTATTTTGGGGACTATGAGTTTGAAGAGCCCATTTATGACATCGCGGAGAGTAAACGCCGCGAAGTTCACTATTCATCCAAACTGCGAATTAATGTTCGTCTAGTATTTGAAGAAACCGGAGAAGTCAAAGAAGAAACACTGTATTTAGGTGATGTTCCGATGATGACCCCGGATGGAACATTTGTGATCAACGGAGCACAACGTGTAATCGTGACACAGATTATTCGTAGTGCTGGTGTGTATTTCACGAAAGAATTCGATAAAAAACGTAACCAAGATATCTACATGGGACAAGTCATCCCAACTCGTGGTGCATGGTTGGAATTTGAAATTAAGTCTCGTGATGAACTATATGTCAAACTCGACCGTAGTAAAAAACTCGAGATGTCCGTTCTTGCTCGTGCCTTAGGCGTTCAAACAAACGAAGAAATCGTCGACCTTTTTGGTGAGAATGATTACTTGTTTGAAACCTTAGCTAAAGACCCGACAAATACAACAGACGCTGCGTTACTCAAAACCTTTACGACCATTCGTAACGGGGAAACCGGGACCGTTGACGGGGCAAAAGCAACGATCTATAGCCGTTTCTTTGATGAGAAACGTTATGATTTAGCCGCGGTTGGTCGCTATAAAGTAAATCAAAAACTTGATTTATTTGAACGTGCCCGTGGCCACATGGTTGCCGCTGATATCATTGATCCAAAAACCGGTGAAGTGGTCGTTGAAAAAGAAACCGTCATTAACCGTGACTTGATTGATGAGTTAAAAAAGAAACGTCATTTATTTAAAAAGACCTTAAACTACTCGGGTAACTGGTTTGATGAACCGATTGTCGTGGAAGTCCTCGATGTATTGGTCAAACAAGATAATGAAGAGTTACTCCAAGTTCGTATTGTGGGGAACGATTCAACCGAATCTCAACCGATCTTAACCCCATCGGATATTTTAGCGTCGATGAGTTACTACATGAATTTATATGTTGGTTGTGGCCATGACATGGTCATTGACCACTTACAAAACCGTCGTTTACGTTTGGTGGGTGAACTTCTACAAAACCAATTCCGTATTGGATTAACGAAAATCGACAAACGAATTCGTGAAAACATGTCAACCAAAGAACCGGCTGAAATGCGTCCGAAAAACCTGATTGAGGCGAAACAATTATCGTCGACCATTAAGGAATTCTTTGGATCCAGTCAGTTAAGTCAGTTCATGGCGCAAACGAATCCATTAGATGAGTTAACCCATAAACGCCGTATTTCGGCCCTCGGACCAGGTGGGTTATCGCGTGAGCGAGCATCGTATGAAGTACGTGACGTCCACTACTCTCACTATGGCCGTATTTGTCCGATTGAAACACCAGAAGGACCGAACATTGGTCTTATTAACAGTTTAAGTATTTATGCCAAAGTGAACCAATACGGGTTCATTGAAACGCCATATTATAAGGTCGATAAGAAAACCGGCCGTGTTTTGGATGACCAAATTTATTACTTAGATGCCGATAAAGAAGAACATTTCGTCATTGGTCAAGCGAACATCGAACTCGATAAAAACAATAAGATCAAAGACGATGAAATCGTTGCTCGTTATTACGGGGAAACGAAACTCTTCAAACGTGAAGAAATTGATTATATTGACGTATCACCAAAACAAATTGTTTCGGTGTCTACCGCATGTATTCCGTTCTTAGAGCACGATGATGCAAACCGTGCCTTAATGGGTGCGAACATGCAACGTCAAGCAATTCCTCTTATGCGAACAGAAGCACCGTTTGTTGGAACAGGAATTGAATATAAAGCAGCCCAAGATTCAGGAGCAGCGATTGTTGCAATGGCCCCAGGGACTGTAGATTATGTCGATGCAACCAAAATTATTATTAAAGAAAAAGGTCAAAAACGCGTTTATCCGTTAGCGAAATTCATTCGTAGTAATCAGTCGACGAACATCTCGCACCGTCCGATTGTTAAAGTCGGTGATAAAGTAGATGCTCGTGATGTTATTGCCGATGGACCGGCGATGGACAAAGGTGAATTAGCGATTGGTCGTAATGCGGTTGTTGCCTTCATGACATGGAACGGCTACAACTATGAGGATGCCATCGTCATGAGTGAACGACTCGTAAAAGATGATGTGTATACGTCGATTCATATTGAAGACTATCAAGTTGAAGTTCGTGATACTAAAGTCGGAAAAGAAGAAATTACGCGTGAAATCCCAGGTGCAGAAAGTGAATCGTTACGTTTATTAGACGAACGAGGCATCGTGTATGTGGGAGCTGAGGTGAAAGCTGGTCAGATTCTGGTCGGTAAAATTACACCAAAAGGCCAAGCTGATTTATCAAACTTTGAAAAATTAATCTTTGCGATTTACTCAGAAAAAGCACGTGATGTGAAAGACACCTCACTACGCGTTCCTCACTCCGGTGGTGGAATTGTCTCTCAAGTTCAGTATTTCTCAACTGCTAATGGGGATGATTTACCGAATGGGGTCAATGAACTCGTACGTGTCTACATTATTCAAAAACGTAAAATTACGGAAGGCGATAAAATGGCCGGCCGTCACGGAAACAAAGGGGTTATCTCGAAAATCTTACCGATGGAAGATATGCCATACATGGAAGATGGAACCCCAGTTGACATCATGTTAAACCCGTTAGGGGTACCATCACGTATGAACATCGGTCAGATTCTAGAATTGCACTTAGGTATGGCCGCGAAGAAATTAGGCATCCACGTTGCAACGCCCGTCTTTGATGGTGTTCGTGGAGATGACTTGAAATTGATCATGAAAGAAGCCGGCATGGATGATGACGGTAAGATGTGGCTATATGATGGTCGCACAGGACGTAAATATGACAACAAGATTAGTGTTGGTGTCATGTATATGGTCAAACTTGCCCACATGGTCGATGACAAACTTCATGCTCGTTCGGTAGGACCTTACATCTTAGTCACACAGCAACCGATGGGTGGGAAAGCTCAAAACGGGGGACAACGTTTCGGAGAGATGGAAGTATGGGCGCTTAATGCATATGGCGCTGCATATACACTCCAAGAGATGTTAACGGTGAAATCCGATGACATCATTGGCCGTAACAAAGTCTTTAAAGCGATTGTTAACGGTACTCCAATTCCTGAAGGTGGCGTTCCAGAGAGCTTCCGTGTTCTTGTGAAAGAACTTCAAGCCTTAGGAATTAGCGTTAAATTAATGACCAAAGATGGTGTTGATGAAGTCAACAAGTCCTTGGTTCAAGAACAAGAAGAAGACTACATCCGTAAGTTCGGTGTAGACGAAAGAATATAGGGAGGGTAGATATGGGAAAATATGATTACATCCAAATACAAATAGCCTCACCTAATGAAATCCGTGGCTGGAGCTACGGGGAAGTCAAATCAGGCGAAACGATTAACTACCGTACCGGTAAACCCGAAATGGAAGGCCTCTTCTGCGAGGTTACCTTTGGGCCAACCAAGGATTATCAATGTGCATGTAGTAAATCAAAACGTCAAACCGATATTGGACAAAAATGCGATAAGTGTGGCGTTGAAATTACCGAAGCCAAAGTTCGTCGTGAACGTATGGGGCACATTGAACTTGCTGCTCCCGTAGTTCATGAATGGTATTTTAAATCGGGTAAATTAGCGACATTACTCGAAATGAAGAAAGACGATTTACGCCGAATTATGTATTTAGCAGCGTATATCGTGATTCAGCCTGGGGATACAGACTTGGTGCGTAGCCAAATCTTATCTGAACAAGACCACGCTCGTTACTTGATCCAGTTTGGCAATCGCTTCAAGGCCTTAACCGGAGCAGAAGCCATTGAAAAACTGCTCACTGATTTGAACTTGGAAGAAGAAGGCGAAAAACTTCGTCGCGAATTAGAGATTGCGCCAAAACAAAAACGTGGTCATCTAATTAAACGCCTCGATATTATCGAAGCCTTTATGCACTCTGAAAACCGTCCCGAATGGATGGTGCTTCACGTGCTTCCGGTTTTACCACCAGACTTACGTCCGCTCGTTCAATTAGACGGGGGCCGCTTTGCGACCACAGACTTAAACAAACTGTATAAGCGTATTATCGACAGAAACAAACGTCTACGTAAGCTCTATACCCAAAATGCACCATACTTAATGATCAAAAACGAAAAACGGATGATCCAAGAAGCGGTTGATGCCTTAATCGATAACTCATCGAAAAAAGCGCGCCGCGTCATGGAGAAAAACCGTCCATTGAAGAGTTTGTCGGAGTCCTTACAAGGAAAACAAGGTCGTTTCCGTCAAAACCTACTCGGAAAACGTGTCGATTATTCAGGACGTAGTGTTATTGTTGTCGGTCCAGACTTACAAATGCACCAGTGTGGATTACCTAAACAAATGGCACTCTCACTATTTCGTCCGTTTGTGATTCGTCAAATGATTGTTGATGAACTCGAACCGAACATGTCAACCAACAAAGCGAAGATCTTAATCGACCGTGAAGACCCACGTGTATGGGCAGAACTCGAAAAAGTTATTCGTGAGCACCCTGTATTACTTAACCGTGCCCCAACGCTTCACCGCCTTGGGATTCAAGCGTTTGAGCCTAAACTAGTCGAAGGAAAAGCGATTCGTTTACATCCCCTTGTCACCCCGGCGTTTAACGCCGACTTTGACGGGGACCAAATGGCGGTCCACTTACCTCTATCGGCAGAAGCCCAAGCGGAAGCTCGCTTATTAATGCTAGCGTCGAATAACATTTTGAACCCGAAAGATGGGAAGCCTGTTGTTACACCGTCCCAAGACATGGTGTTAGGAAACTTCTACTTAACCATTGAACGTGCGGGTGAAAAGGGCGAAGGACTCGTCTTTAAAGATCCTCATGAAGCAGAATTAGCATACGAAAGTGATGTCATTTCACTTCATTCACGAATTGCTGTTCCGGCAAGAAGCTTCGTTAATTTCCGTATGACCGATGAACAACGCGAGAAATACTTGGTAACCACGTACGGGAAGTTAATCTTTAACGAAATCTTACCTACCGAATATGCACCACAAAAATTCAGCTTCATCAATGAACCAACTCCAGATAATTTAACGGGTACGATTGATGATAAGTTCTTTATTGATAAAGGCGTGAATATTAGAGAAACCATCAAAGGAATGCCGGTGGTTTCAGCCTTTAAAAAAGGATTCTTGGCGGATTTAATTTCCCATGTCTTAAAAGTTGCTCGCACCACAGAAACGTCCAAGATGCTTGATAAACTGAAAGACTTAGGATTTAAATACTCAACACTAGCGGGAATTACCGTTGCCGCGAGTGATGTTAATGTCATCAAGAGTAAGCCAAAAGTTATTGAAAAAGCCCAAACCCAAGTTCGTCGTTACCAAGCGGCATATGACCGTGGTCTATTAACCGATGGGGAACGATACGAACGTGTTATTAAAGAATGGGATATGGCGAAAAAATCCTTAGAGGAAGATATCAAAAAAGAGATGGCAGAAATGTCCAACTCCAACGATATTTATATGATGGCGCACTCTGGTGCCCGTGGTAATGCCTCAAACTTTACCCAGTTAGAGGGGATGCGTGGACTCATGGCGAACCCATCTGGGAAAACCATTGAGTTACCGATTACTTCTGCCTTCATCGAAGGTCTATCGATGAGTGAGTTCTTTATTTCAACTCACGGTGCTCGTAAAGGTTCAACCGATACGGCACTTAAAACAGCGGACTCTGGATATTTAACACGTCGTTTGGTTGATGTCTCCCAAGAGATTATTATTACCGAAGACGATTGTGGAACAGACCGTGGATTCTTAGTTCATGACTTGCGTAATGAAGATGGAACGATGATTGAAGGACTTCGTGATCGTATTATAGGTCGCTTTGCATCCTCCGAGATCGTTGATCCAAAAACGGAAGAAATCATTGTTCATCGTAATGAATATATTACTGACGACCTTGCCGATGAAGTCATGGCAGCAGGTGTCACAGAAGCGTGGATTCGATCCAACTTAACCTGTGAAACCGATGGTGGATTATGTATTCACTGTTACGGGAAGAACCTAGCAACGGGTGACATTGTTGAAATCGGAGAAGCCGTTGGAACCATTGCTGCTCAATCGATTGGGGAACCTGGAACGCAGTTAACAATGCGTACCTTCCACACCGGTGGGGTTGCCGGAACCGACATTACCCAAGGGTTACCGCGTATTGAGCAATTATTTGAAGCGCGTACTCCGAAAAACCCCGCTTCGATTTCTGAGATTGAAGGTGTTGTTAAAGACATTCAATTGGCAGAACGTGGAAATCACTATGTGATTACCGTCGAAGGTAAATTTGCGACCATTGAACACAAAACAGAATCGGCAGGGGTCAACATTCTTGTGACTCAAGGCGATAAAGTCGAAGTTGGTCAATCCTTAACCGAAGGCCATATTGCACCGAAAGAATTACTTCGTGTTGCGAGTGTCGACAAAGTTCAAAACTATATCTTGAAAGAAGTCCAAAAGGTGTATCGTAGCCAAGGGGTAGAAATTCAAGATAAACACATCGAGTTAATTGTTGGTCAGATGTTTAGAAATATCTTAGTTGTGGAAGAAGGAGATACGAGTTTACTTCCAGGGATTGTGGTATCGAACCACCAATACCAAGAAGCAAACCGTGATGTCCTCATGGCAGGCAAAAACCCCTCCATTGGTCGACCACAAATTCTATCCATCACTAAATCAGCCGTGAACTCCGAATCCTTCTTATCGGCAGCCAGCTTCCAGCAAACCACCAAAGTCTTAACCGACGCTGTGGTTCAAGGGAAGATTGACCCGTTAAAAGGACTCAAAGAAAATGTCATCATCGGTGGTCTCATTCCAGCAGGAACGGGATTACAACGACACATTGGCATTGAATACGATCAACCCGAAGAGTGGTTGGACGAAGACGTTGAATAAAAAAAGCAGCCCTTACCGGGGCTGCTTTGTTATTTAGGGAATAATTCTTTGACGAGTTGGACTTTTTGTTTGGTCTCATGAAGCAGTAAGGCGAATTTCTCTTTATGAATCTCGCGTTGTTTGGCCTGTGTCTCACTACCTGACCAGCGCTGCAACGCAGTCTCATCTTCAAATAATACATAAATCAGAAATTGTTCTGTGCCATCCTCTAATTTTTTACGAAACACCGAACGACGAATAAACCCTTCAACGGATTCCAATGGACACTCAGCAGTAAAGATTCCAGCAAATAGATCGGCATCCGCTTGGCGGACCGTCATGGTTCTCTCAACAACTACCATGTTAGGCTGCTCTTCGATTTAGTAGACTGAGTGGCTTTGCTGCTGTTTCTAAGAGTAAGCGAGCAGTGTAAACAACGGCAACAAAGTAAACAACATTAATTGCAAATGCATAAAGCATCAAATGGAAATAAAACTTATTTTCACTCAAATACGCTAGAAGCATCATCACGAGATTAATCACTAGGTTAGCGACATAGGCCGTTGCCAAGTATGCATAAATCAGCGCCATGCCTTCTAGATTTTGAAAGATTTCAACAAGCGGAAACCCGTTGACGATGACTTGTTGTGCTTCGGCAAAGAAATCTAAGAAAGGCTCGGGAATAAAGGCAATTAATATCACGAATGCTGAAATGAATGCCACGGAGACCACTCCGTACAGTTTATAAATTGGTTTCATACAAGGCTTCCTAAACTAAACGGCTTTTTCTTTAAAACACGTCGTAAGACAACGATGAGTATAAATGCATAGATGACATTAACAATAAAGGTGTACAGCGCAGTCTTTGCGGTGTAGTCCATTGCTTCTTGATATGCAAATGCAACAACAGCAATAAAGCTAGATAACCCAATGTTGCCGATCCATAAGCGAATTAATCCAAGTAGCGAACCTTCGATGTCGCTGTAGCTTAATCCAACAGACTGATAAAACGTCCATTCTTGACCAAATAACACAATGCTTAACGCAAGGGTTACAGCCGATACTAGGACGATCGAGGCAACAAAATAAAGCTTAATAAATGTTTTCATACGGACCTCAATTTACTATAGCATATACAAATCACACGATGAGTGTAATAAAGGAGTAAAAGTGGTTGATTTTGTTGACTTACGAAACAGGAGTCTTTATAATAATAAAGCTTGTGAGAAATGGCTTTGTCGTAAGAGAAAGTCATTTAAAAAGAGTAAAGTGAAACACCCGGTACTGTGGGTAGAAAGGAGACCTTATGCCAACGATTAACCAATTGCTTAAAAATGGACGAACAAGTAAAACAAGAAAGAGTAAATCACGTCACTTAAATGTGGGATTTAACTCCTTAGAAAAAAAACAAACCATGTCGTTCTCGCCACAAAAGCGTGGAGTATGTACTCGTGTGTCAACCATGACACCACGTAAACCAAACTCTGCCTTACGTAAATTTGCGCGTGTGCGATTAACCAATGGGGAAGAAGTAACAGCATACATTCCTGGGATTGGACACAGTTTACAAGAACACAGTGTCGTCTTAATCCGTGGTGGAAAAGCCAAAGACTTGGCTGGAGTGCGTTACCATATTGTACGCGGAACCTTAGACACAACTGGTGTTGAGAACCGTATGCAAGGCCGTAGTAAATACGGTACCCGAAGACCAAAAGCTAAATCATAGAAAGGAGGCGAGTTGATATGCCTCGTAAAGGAACAACACCGAAACGCAATGTATTACCGGATCCGGTTTATAGTTCAAAACTCGTCGCCAAGTTGATCAATAAGATCATGCTCGATGGGAAAAAAGGAACCGCACAACAAATTTTGTATAGTGCGTTTGACCGTATCGAATCATCAACCAAGGAAAACCCCTTGGAAATATTTCAAAAAGCACTCGATAACATTATGCCTGTCCTAGAAGTACGCGCTCGTCGTGTGGGAGGAAGTAACTACCAAGTCCCCGTTGAAGTACGTCCAGAACGTCGTACAACATTAGGACTTCGCTGGTTGGTTCAATATGCCCGTCTACGTAATGAACGTACGATGGATGAACGATTAGCCAAAGAAATCATGGATGCTGCGAATGGCCAAGGCAATTCCGTTAAAAAACGTGAAGACATGCACCGTATGGCCGAAGCCAATAAAGCCTTCGCCCATTATCGCTGGTAATTCGTATGGCTCGTGATTACAGCTTAGAACATACCCGTAACATCGGGATTATGGCCCATATCGATGCCGGGAAAACAACGGCGACAGAACGAATCTTATTTCATACAGGTAAAACCCATAAAATCGGAGAAACCCACGATGGGGCTTCGCAAATGGACTGGATGGAGCAAGAACAAGAACGTGGAATCACGATCACCTCTGCCGCAACCACTGCTTTTTGGAAAAACAATCGAATTAATATTATTGATACCCCGGGTCACGTGGACTTCACCGTTGAAGTGTCCCGAAGCTTACGTGTCTTAGATGGGGCGGTTGCCTTATTAGACGGTCAAGCTGGGGTGGAACCCCAAACCGAAACAGTATGGCGACAAGCCACTGAATATAAAGTTCCACGTATCTGTTTTGTTAACAAAATGGATAAAACAGGAGCCGATTATGAATTTTCGGTTGGTACACTGCGTGACCGCTTAGGCGCAAACGCGATGCCGATTCAATGGCCGATCGGTGCCGAAGAACAATTCTCCGGAATTATCGACTTGGTCTCTTGGACCGCATACACCTATGATGGAGACTCGAAGGAAGAAGCAAAAGAAATTCCAATTCCAAGTGATTTGGAAGCTCTGGCCTCTACCAAACGCGATGAACTCATCGAATCGTTAGCAGATTATAACGAAGAATTGATGATGCTTTATTTGGAAGGGGAAACCATTCCTGTTGAACTCATCAAAACTGCCCTTCGTGCCGCAACCTTAACCGTGGAATTCTTCCCCGTGTTATGTGGTTCTGCCTTTAAAAACAAAGGGGTAAAACTGCTACTTGATGCGGTCATCGATTACTTACCAGCGCCAACAGATGTCCCTGATATTACAGGAGAAACTCCAAACGGAGATGTCGTTACTCGTAAATCCAGTGATGCACAACCGTTTGCTGCCTTAGCCTTCAAGGTTATGACAGACCCTTATGTTGGACGACTCACCTTCTTCCGTGTTTATTCAGGAACCTTGCAAAGTGGTTCGTACATCTTAAACTCAAACAAAGAGAAGAAAGAACGAATTGGACGCTTGCTGCAAATGCATGCGAACAACCGAGAAGAAATCTCAGAAGTCTTTGCCGGTGATATTGCCGCAGCGGTTGGGTTGAAAAATACAACCACTGGCGATACCTTATGCGCAGAGAAAAGTGAAATCATCTTAGAGTCCATGCGATTCCCAGAACCCGTTATTAGTGTGGCAATTGAGCCCAATAGTAAGGGTGATCAAGATAAGATGGGTGTCGCACTACAAAAACTCGCGGAAGAAGATCCAACCTTTAGAACCTTTATTGACGAAGAAACAGGACAAACAATTATTGCTGGGATGGGAGAACTCCACTTAGAGATTATTGTTGACCGGATGAAACGTGAATTTAAGGTGGAAGCAACAGTTGGAGCTCCACAAGTAAGTTACCGTGAAACCTTTACCCAAGAAGCGGAAGTCGAAGGAAAATTCGTTCGTCAGTCCGGGGGGAGTGGTCAATACGGTCACGTATGGATTAAGTTTGAACCCAATCCTGGAAAAGGATTTGAGTATGTCGACAAGGTCGTCGGTGGAGTGGTTCCTCGTGAATACATTCCTGCGGTTGAACGTGGACTCGTTGGGGCATTACCCAATGGAGTGCTCGCGGGATATCCGATGATTGATATCAAAGCTACGATCTTTGATGGGTCATACCATGAAGTCGATTCAAACGAGATGGCATTCCGTGTTGCCGCAAGTATTGCACTGCGTAATGCAGCAACAAAATGTAAGCCAGTCTTACTAGAACCAATTATGGAACTCGAAGTAACGGTCCCTGATGAATATTTAGGAAACGTTATTGGAGATATTACCAAACGTCGTGGACGTATGGAAGGACAGTTTGGACGTGCAAACGCTCAAATCGTCAAAGCCAATGTACCACTTTCCGAAATGTTCGGATATGCAACAAGCCTTCGTAGTAATACGCAAGGTCGGGGAACCTATTCCATGAAGTTTTCTCATTACTCTGAGACACCTAAATCGATCGCAGAAGAGATCGTCAAACAGCGTAAAGGGTAAACGGTTGCGGACCCTAGTAAAAAAATATAAAATACAATAGAAAGTTATAGGAGGATTCAAACATGGGTAAAGCTAAATATGATCGCCAGAAACCTCACGTTAACGTAGGGACCATTGGTCACGTTGACCACGGGAAAACTACACTAACTGCTGCGATTACTCTGGCATTATCAAAAACAACTGGTGCTAAAGTCATGAACTATGCAGACATTGACGGAGCGCCGGAAGAAAAAGAACGTGGAATTACCATCAACGCTGCACACGTTGAGTACGAAACAGCATCTCGTCACTACGCACACGTAGACTGTCCAGGTCACGCCGACTATGTTAAAAACATGATTACCGGTGCGGCTCAAATGGACGGAGGGATTCTTGTTGTATCTGCAGCAGATGGCCCAATGCCACAAACACGTGAACACATTCTATTATCCCGCCAAGTTGGGGTACCTAAATTAGTCGTGTTCATGAACAAAGTCGACATGGTCGATGATGAAGAATTACTTGAATTAGTTGAAATGGAAATTCGTGATCTCTTAACTGAGTACGACTTCCCTGGAGATGAAATTCCAATCATCCGTGGATCTGCGTTAAAAGCAGCTGAAGGGGACCCAGCTTACGAAGCTAAAATTTATGAATTAATGGATGCTGTCGATAGCTATATTCCAACACCTGTCCGTGACGTTGACAAACCATTCATGTTACCTGTGGAAGATGTCTTCAGTATCGCAGGACGTGGAACCGTTGCAACTGGACGTGTTGAACGTGGACGTATCTCTGTTGGGGATGCATGTGAAATCGTAGGGATTCGTGAAACACAAACAACCGTTATTACCGGTTTGGAAATGTTCCACAAACTACTCGATTATGCTGATGCCGGAGAAAACGTAGGAGCATTACTTCGTGGTACAAAACGTGATGAGATCGAACGTGGTCAAGTTATCGTTAAACCAGGATCAGTTACTCCTCATGCTCGCTTCAAATGCCAAGTCTATGTACTTAGCAAAGATGAAGGGGGACGCCATACTCCATTCTTCAGTAACTACCGTCCTCAATTCTACTTCCGTACAACGGACGTAACCGGAGTTATTGAGTTACCACAAGGAACCGAAATGGTTATGCCTGGTGATAACGTAGAAATGATCGTGGAATTGATTCACCCAATCGCGGTTGAACAAGGAACTAAGTTCAGTATCCGTGAAGGTGGCCGTACCGTTGGTGCGGGTAACGTTTCCGAAATCATTAAATAGATTTTCACAAAAGCCTCACAACTGTGAGGCTTTTTTTATTGTAGTATAATGGTGTATATGAACTATGCGATTATTACGCACTGCGCTGCGAACAATTTAACCATTAGTGCTGCAGAAAGCTGCACTGGGGGAAGCTTTATTGCTTCCTTGATTGCCGTACCTGGCGCTTCATCTGTCATCGAGTCATCGTTTATTACGTATGCGAATGATGCAAAAGTCCGTTATGCGAAGGTGCCTCAAGACCTTCTTGATCAACACGGAGCCGTCAGTGAAGAAGTGGCAATTGCAATGGCAAACGGTGTAAGAGAAGTGGCAAGTTCATCGATTGGAGTTGGAATTACAGGCATCGCTGGACCTTCTGGCGGTAGTAAAGATAAACCAGTTGGCCTTGTGTATATTTGTGTTAGTGATAAGGAAAATACCCTTGTTAAGAAGTATAATTTCTCGGGCAACCGTTCATGGATCCAGCAACAAACAGTACAAGCGGCTCAAACCTTATTGTGGGAGTTACTGAATGATTTATAATACTCATTCCCACCTTCAGGATTCGTCGTTTGATGATATTCGTGCAACGTTAATTGATGCCACATTGAAGAGTGAGATGAAGGTGTTACTGATTGGCTTCACCCCTGAGATGAACCGTAAAGCGATTGAACTTGCCGAGCAATATGATCATTTCTATGTTGCGGTTGGGATTCATCCAAACCATGCAAATGAGTGGCAAAAAGACTTAGAACTTGTTAAACATTATGTAACCCATCCCAAAGTTGTAGCTATTGGGGAATGTGGATTAGATTATCACTGGGACACGGTTCGTCCCGAGATTCAAAAAGAAGCATTTATTGCTCAAATCGAGCTTGCGAATCAAACCGGCTTACCTCTTATAATTCATATGCGAGATGCGCAAGAGGATACACTGAAGGTGTTACAAGATCACGCGAAGGGATTCGGAGTGATGCATTGCTATAGTGGCGACGAAGCCCATGCCAACGCATTTATTAAACTAGGATTCTATTTAGGTATTGGGGGTCCTATTACCTTTAAGAATAATCAAGCGTACCGAGAGATGATTGAACGAATTGGACTTCAACATCTAGTTGTTGAAACCGATGATCCCTATTTAGCGCCTCATCCCTTTCGTGGCAAACAAAACATCGTTACGCATGTCACGTATGTGATTGATGAACTGGCGAGACTGTTTAACCAAGAACCATCAACTATCGAACAAATAACGGCAGATAATGCCGAAACGTTATTAGGAGGAACAAGATGAAAAAATTATTAACCTTTGGTTTAATCTTTTTCTTAAGTGGGTGTACCTACTTTGAGGGTTTTCAAGTGCTTGAAGAACCGATTAATCCTCCGGCTCCCCGCTTAACCGAAACGGATGTAAACCGTATAATTCAACAATATGTTGAAGCGAATAATTTAATCCCGGCAGGGGATGAACAAGAAATCACAATCAACCGTGTTCGCTTTACTGCGGATGAACTAGATGAGTTAACCGTTGAATTAGTCGATGTGTTATCACTAAGTGTTCTCGGGGTCGTGAATGAGAACAATTTAGGTAACGTGAACGGTACCGGTTCTGCTGTAATTTTTGATTATGATGGAACGGATTACTATGCGATTACCAATAACCACGTCATTGAAACAGCAGATGTTCTAAAAGTTTATTTTAATGAAACAGACTTTGCTGTCGCAGAACTTGTTGGAACAGACCCTGAGAGTGATGTTGCAGTTCTTAAATTTCAAACAAACCGCACTGTATACGTAGCACCTATCGCGGATTACTCCGATGTACGTGTGGGTCAAATACTACTAGCGATTGGATCGCCTAGTGGATTTCGATATTTTAACTCGGTCACCATGGGCATTGTCTCAGGAACGGATCGTTATATTGGGGTTACCGACTCCACCGGGGATGGATTCAAAGATATTTATCAAAAAATGATGCAACACGATGCGGCGATTAACCCTGGAAATTCCGGGGGGCCTGTCTTTAATCTTGACGGAGAGATTGTAGGCATCAATACCTTAAAACTTGTTGATGATACGATTGAAGGAATGGGATTCTCGATTCCAATTGATATTGTCACTCGAGTTGTAAATGACCTTCGTGAGTTTGGTGAAGTCAAGCGAGCACGCTTAGGTGTCTTTGTCGGCGACGTTCGATTCTTAGATGATATTGATACCGAACTTAATTATGGAGTCTATGTTTCCGATATCATTGCCGGTGGAGCTGTTGAAAGAGACACCGACCTTGCAATTGGCGATATCATTACTTCACTAAACGGTGTTCGTGTTGACGGACTTTATATGTTAAAAGACATCTTATTCCAGTATTATCCTGGGGATGTAGTTGTTATTGGCTATGACCGTAATGGAGAATCACGAACGACAACCGTCACATTAGGCGAATAAAAGAAGCGAAAGCTTCTTTTTTTCTTGTATAATAAGGTTTGTTGAGGTAACTATGGGACTAACATGTGGCATCGTCGGTGTACCAAATGCTGGGAAATCGACCTTGTTTAATGCACTAACAAAATCAAAAGCACTTGCGGCGAACTATCCGTTCGCCACCATCGAACCAAACATTGGAATGGTCGAAGTGCCTGATGCAAGAATTGCCGACTTAATTACGATTTATAATCCAAAAAAGGTCATTCCGACCTATTTTGAATTTACCGACATTGCCGGCCTTGTAAAAGGGGCCAGTAAAGGCGAAGGACTTGGGAATCAATTCTTATCCCACATTCGGGGTGTGGATGCGATTGCGCATGTCGTTCGTTGTTTTCCCGACCCCGCGGGTGGGGGAAGCATTCATCCGATTGAAGATATTGAAGTGGTTGAGATGGAGCTCATTTTAGCGGATTTGGATATCGTGGAAAAACGATTACCGAAAATCGAAAAAAAAGCGGAAATGAAAACCGATCCTGATATCGTGAAAGAATTTGCGATACTAACTAAGATTCATCAAGCATTACTTGCAGGAGAACCAGTTCGAAGCATTGGTCTAGATGACAATGATATTGCTCGAATTGCAGCCTACAGCTTCTTAACGCTAAAACCTGTGATTTATGTTGCGAATATTTTAGATACCGATGTGCAAACAGGCAATGAACATGTTCGCGCAGTAGAAGAGTATGCTGCAACGCGTGGCGATCAAGTAATTGCGATTAGTGCTCAAATTGAATACGAATTAACAACACTGGATGCGGAAGACCGTGTCATGTTTATGGAAGAACTTGGTTTAACATCGTCTGGCTTTGACCGGATGATTATCACGGCGTATCAGACACTTGGACTTCGAACCTTCTTTACGTGTGGAGAAAAAGAAGTACGTGCGTGGACCTTTCGTGACGGTATGACGGCGCGTTCGTGTGCCGGAATCATTCACTCTGATATGGAGCGTGGCTTTATTCGTGCTGAAACCACTACGGTAGATGATGTGGTGATGTATGGGTCGGAAGCCGCCACCAAGGAAAAAGGGAAATGGCGTTTGGAAGGCAAAGAATACCGTGTGAAAGATGGAGATATTTTATTTTTCAGATTTAACGTTTAGTTTTGCAAATAACGTGGCGCTATGATAATATTTTTAAGCATTAGACCTTGCCCTAAGGGGCCGTTAGTCCAGAAGGAGGAACTATGAAGTACGAAGCGATGTATATCGTTCGTCCAACGCTTGAAGAAGCAACGCGTGATGCCTTGATTGCAGAAATCAATGGAGTGTTCGCGAATGTTTCCGAAGTCAATGCTTGGGGGATGCGCAACCTAGCGTATCCAATTGAAGACCATACTCAAGGGTATTACGTCATCACTCAAGCCGAAGCAAACCCAGCCGAAGTGGAAGAGTTTGAGCGTGTGTGCCGAATTAAAGAAGACATTATTCGATTTATAATTGTTAAACAAGACGAATAGGTGAGGATATGATCAACCGAGTCGTTCTCGTAGGACGTCTAACCAAAGACCCCGAGCTTCGCTACACGGCCAACAATGTTGCCGTAGTGAGTTTCACCCTGGCAGTAAACCGCAACTTCACCGGCCAAGATGGCCAACAAGAAGCGGATTACTTACCGTGCGTAGCGTGGCGCAAACTAGCTGAAAATATTGCAAAATATGTCGGCAAAGGGAGTATGGTTGCGGTGGATGGTCGAATCCAAACCCGTAATTATGAAGCGCAAGACGGCACCCGTCGTTACATCACAGAGATTGTTTGTGATAATACAAGATTCTTGGACACTCGTAGTCCATCCGAATCAACTGGTGACTCGATGCGTCAACCTTTCCCCGACATGAGTGAACCCAAAGAAGATCCATTTGCCAGCCTTCAAGACATTGAAATTGGCGATGATGATCTACCATTTTAGGAGAAACCATGGAAAAGAGAAAACCATATAATAAAGACCGCGGTGGCTTTCGTAAACGCCGTAAAAAAGAGTGTTATTTTACAAAAAACAAAATTAAAAGCATCGATTTTAAAGATGCGGACCTACTCGCTAAATTTATTTCAGACCGAGGAAAAATTCTGCCTCGTCGTATCACCGGAACCTCGGCGAAATATCAACGTAAATTAGCGGTTGCCATTAAGCGTGCACGCCATATGGCATTGTTACCATTTACCACATTGTAAGACACGATTGCCCATCATGGGGCAATCGTTTTTTATAGTCCATTATGATACAATAATGCAAAGTTAAGGACGATATGAAAAACAAAAAAATATCTCTTTATGGAAGTGCAATTTTCGTCTCGGCGATTCTGATTGTACTCACATGGCAGCTTGAAATCGATCCTTTTTACCCCCTGATTGCTGGGGTGGTTTTTTGGCTTGCTGTTGGTGCTGGACTTTTATGGCTTGCGGACCAAGATGTGAAGCAAGAAATCCAATATACGCAAAACAAACTGAACTTACAAAAACTAGTGACCTATAATGTCACCAAAGTCGCAGAACTCGCAGTCAATGATTTTCCTTTTGGAATTATCGTCTATGCGCAAAAAGAAGATACCGTTAGCGTCCGATGGGTGAATCATTACATTGAGAGTCTGTTTGGTGGTTCGTTATTAGATCAAGATATTGATGAGATTCATGAAGCCATGAGTCGATTGATTTTAGAAAAATCAGCTAGTTTTGAATTGGTGATGGAGACTGAACTAGGACAACGTAGTTTACGCTTTGAACATCAACCAGAACAAACTGCGCTTTTTATTACCGACCAAACGGCCATTGCGGATGCAAAACTCGAGGTCTTAGATCAACGCCAAGCCTTAGGATATATCTCCATTGAAAACTTGGATGAAACGATTCAATCCCTTACGATTCAAGATTCGGTGAACGTTCAAGGACGCTTTTATAATGCGATTTTAGAATGGGCCCAAGAGTATGATGTCTATGTTCGTGGGTTATCCACGGAACGCTTTTTACTAATATGTCGTTATCAAGATCTTAAAGTCATCATGGACAAAGAATTCACGGTCTTAGAACGTGTTCGTCAAGTAGCGAAGGAATTTGCTTCTGAATTATCGGCATCGATTGGGATTGCTGTAAGCTCCAACCGTAGTGATGAATTAGCAGAAACCGCAGCCGAAGCTCTTGATATTGCGAATAAACGTGGTGGCGATCAAGCCGTAGTGATGATTGAAGGCGAACCCATTAAATACATCGGTGGTACCACCGCGTCTGTCGCAAAACGCTCACGGGTTAAATCGCGAATGATTGCGAACCGTGTTCGTCAGGAAATGAATCAAGCAAGTAAAGTCTTACTCCTAACACATAAGACCCCAGACCATGATGCGCTTGGCGCGGTCGTGGGGATGACCAACTTAGCCTTCACCTTAAAAGATGAAGTCTATTGGTATATTGACCCCCCTGCAAGTGAAGACGTCAAGGAATTTTATGATGAGATTTTGGCGATGAACAAAACCGTTCATGGTCGACCTGTAAAAATAAATGTCTTAACTGACGTCACCGACTTAAATGGCTTTGAACCCTTAACCATCATTGTGGATGTTAATAACAATGACATTACGTATGGTGAAGTTGCGAAAGTCACTGGGAAGAAAATTGTCATTGACCATCACCGACAAGGTGGGAAAGAGATTGATGCGGAAGTAAGTTTTGTTGAACCGTATGCCTCTTCAACGTGCGAGATTGTAACCGAAGTCTTGCAGTATTTTGAAGATGAGATTGAGCTCAGTGAAATGGAAGCCACGTTAATGCTTGCGGGGATTGTCATTGATACGAACCGATTTAGTGTCGCAACAGGATCGCGTACCTTTGATGCCGCAAGTTATCTCAAAAACAACGGTGCGAATTTACAAGACCTGCAAAAGAACTTACGCGAAGATTATGAAACATTAATTCAACGTTCTCGTCTGTTATCCCAAACGAAACGCATGAATAAAGGATTTGGGGTAGTTTTAACAGAAGAGTATTTAAGTAATAAGGACCGCGCCAAATTAGCTGAAATGGTTCTAAGCATCAATGATTTTGATGCCAGTTTAGTCATCTCGAAAGAAGATGAAGGACTTTATGGAATGAGTATTCGTTCCTTAGGGGATGTGAATGTTCAGTTGATTGCTGAAGCCTTGGGCGGAGGCGGTCACTTAACCTCTGCGGGCGGTGTATTTAAAGATACAACATTGAAAAAGATTGAACAGCAAATTGCGAATCTATTAGGATAACGAATGAAAGTCATATTGGTAGAAACGGTTAAAGGCAAAGGCAAAGAAGGTCAAATTATTGACGTACCCAGTGGGTATGCTAATTTTTTGATTCGCGAAAAAAAGGCACTTGCAGCCAGTGAAGAAAACATCGAGTCTAAACAACAAAAGGATGAGGAAGCTCGTCAAGCAGAAGAAGCATTGATTGAATCGATGAAGAAGCTTTCGAAAGTCCTTGCGGACAAACCGGTTCAAATTGCAATGAAAGTAGGCAGTGAAGGACGCACCTTTGGGTCGGTTTCAACGAAACAAATAATTGCGGCCTTTCAACAACAACACAAGATTGAACTCGACAAGCGAAAAATTGATCTTCAAGATCCAATTCAGTCCCTTGGTCAATTTCAAGTTCCGATTCAACTTCATAAAGAAGTACCAGCAATTCTTAAAGTTCATGTGGTGGAAGAATGAAAAAGATGCCGTTTTCGCTAGAAGCGGAACAATCCGTTTTAGGCGCAATTTTAATTGATGAGCGTGTGATGCAGCGAGCATTGCAACGACTTGTTAAAGAGGATTTCTATAAGATTTCCCATAGCCATATTTTTGATGCCATGGTTCAGTTAACCAATCGTAAACTCGATTTGGATTATGCGACCATTATGAGCACGCTAGAAGAACGGGGTCATGTTCAAGAAGTAGGTGGACTCGAATATCTTCTAGAACTTGCTAACATGCTTCCAACCGCTGAGAATGTCGATAGTTATATTGATATTGTTAAAAACAAATCCCTCGCTCGCCAAGTCATTCAAATGGCAACGAACATTGCCGAGCAAAGTTACGAACAAGAATTAGAAATTGATCAGCTCTTTGATTTTAGTGAACAACAACTCTTTGAAGTGACCAAACAACGTAAATCTGCGGACTTTCGTCCGATTGGAACGGTTGTTAATGAAGTCATTTCAGGCATTGAAAAACATAAAAATAAAGAAGGGTTCATCATTGGTCTTCCCACGGGATATATCGATTTAGATGACCGAACTTTAGGCTTTCAAGAAGGAAACTTAATTATCTTAGCAGCGCGTCCTTCTGTCGGAAAGAGTGCGTTTGCGATTAACCTTGCTTATAACATTGCAGAAAAGAATAAACACGTTGCCTTTTTCTCGTTAGAGATGAGTGCTGAACAAATTGTGACTCGTTTACTTTCCACCGTGTCATCGATCAACAACCAAGCCTTACAATCAGGAAATATCAATTCCAGACAGTGGCGTCAGGTGGAACATGCGGCAACCTTGTTATCTCGAATGAATATTTATTTTGATGATGCCTCCAGTTCAAATGTAGGTGAAGTGTATACAAAGTGCCGACAACTCAAACAAGAAGGCAATTTGGATTTTGTTGTCATTGACTACTTGCAACTCCTCACAGGAACCGGGAACTATTCAGGAAACCGCGTCGTTGAAGTTTCGGAGATTTCTCGTCGATTAAAAAACTTAGCCCGTGACTTAGGGGTTCCAGTCCTCGCGCTATCACAGTTATCGCGTAACGTGGAACAACGTACCGATAAGCGACCCAACATGGCTGACTTGCGAGAATCAGGGTCGATTGAACAAGATGCGGACATCGTGATGTTCATGTACCGCGATGATTATTACAATCCAGAAACGACAACAACTCCAAACATTGTTGAGGTTTCGATTGCGAAAAACCGTTCCGGAGCGACCGGGAAATTTGATTTATTATTTGTGAAAGATTACGGGTCATTCCGTAACGTCGGATATCGTGGGGAAAAAGAAGAATGATCGAGCGCTTACAACAACTAGAAGCTCGCTATAACAAAATCTCTGAACTCTTAATGGACCAAACAGTAACCTCAGACATTAAGCGAGTGACAGAGCTATCCAAAGAACAACGCAGCCTCGAGGAGGTTGTTTCTACGTTCCAAACCTACTCCAAAATCGTCTCAGATATCAAATCAAACAAAGAGTTATTGAAAGACCCTGACTCAGATTTACGAGAAATGGCTCAACTTGAACTCGATGAATTGGAACCTAAACTAGAGGAATTAGAAGCTCGTTTGGAGATTTTACTTATTCCCAAAGACCCGAATGATGAACGTAACGTCATCATGGAAATTCGAGGTGCTGCTGGAGGCGATGAAGCTAACATCTTTGCGGGCGATTTATACCGTATGTATGTGAAATTTGGGGAAACCATGGGGTGGAAGTTTCAAATTCTTGACTCCGAAGAATCAAATAACGGGGGATTTTCCCGAATCGAGTGTTTGATAAATGGAGACCACGTTTATTCGTTCATGAAATATGAATCGGGTGCACACCGTGTTCAGCGGGTTCCTGAAACAGAGTCGCAAGGACGCATCCATACGTCAACCGCAACGGTTTTGGTGATGCCAGAAGCGGAAGAAATTGAAGTTGAAATGGATATGGCGGATGTTCGTATTGATACCTTTACTTCATCAGGTCCTGGTGGTCAAAGTGTTAACACCACCAAATCGGCGGTTCGTGCAACGCATGTTCCAACGGGAATTATTGCAAGTTGCCAAGATGGAAAAAGTCAGCATGAAAATAAGGCCTCGGCTCTAAAGATTCTTCGTGCACGATTATACGATGCCATCATGCAAGAACGCCTTGATAAAGAAGGGGCTGAACGCCGAAGTAAAATTGGTACGGGTGACCGAAGCGAAAAGATTCGTACCTATAATTACCCGCAAAACCGAGTTACCGATCACCGCATCGGATTTACCATTCAACAATTAGACCGTGTCATGGAAGGAAAAGTTTTGCCCGTGGTCGAAGCCTTACAAGCAGCCGAACTCGCAGAACAATTGGCCGCAAAATAATGACGTATCAAGAACTTCTACAACAAACCAAACAACAACTTCTATCAGCCAATAAGGAAGAACGAGTCGCAGAGCTGTTACTAATGCATGTCAGTGATTTGGATAATGCAACCCTGTATGCTCAGTTAAAAGAAACCATGCCAGAAGAACAGCTGGAGGAGTTTAGCCGTTTGTTGATGAAACATATCAACGATGATGTACCACTTCAACACTTAACACGCGATGATGAATTTTTTGGCTTTCGTTTTTATGTGAATAAAGATGTATTGATTCCTCGCTTTGAAACTGAAGAACTCGTTGCAAAGGTATTAGCTTATTATGATGAATTCTTTGAAGGTGATGTAGACGTCGTTGATTTAGGAACCGGTTCAGGAGCCATTGCCATCAGCTTAGTTATGGAAGAACCTCATATGAATATGACGGCGACCGATGTTAGTAGCGCTGCGATTGCAGTGGCGAATACGAATGCCGATTTATATGATGTTGATATCCGTTTCTTAAAGGGAAGTTGGTGTGAACCTCTGATTCGTCGGTATGACATTGTTGTTACGAATCCACCCTATATTCCCGACCAGGAAGAACTACCGCAGATGATTTCAAAGCATGAACCCCACCTTGCTCTATTTGGGGGTCCTGATGGACTCGACCATTACCGTTCGATCTTTGCAAGTTTACCGAATGTGGTTAAACCCAAATTCTTTATTGCGATGGAACATGGCAAAGATCACAAGGAAGCAATTGAGCAGTTAGCGAAAGCGGCGTTCCCCACTGCCAAAGTGTGGTGTGAAAAAGATATGCAAGGCAAAGACCGATTTACTTTTGTTTATCAAGCGTAAGGAGGCGTTATGAGTAAAGTTGTAGTTATCGACCATCCATTGATTCAGCATAAGTTAAGTATTATTCGAGACTTTCGAACGAACACGAAAGACTTTCGAGAAGCACTCAATGAAATTAGTGGATTGATCACGTATGAGATTTCTCGCGATTTTCCGACCAAACCCGGCAAAGTAACAACCCCGATTCAAGAGACCGATGTTCGATTACTCGAAAAGGATGTTGTGATTGTTCCAATTTTACGAGCGGGGTTAGGTATGGTGGATGGGATTCATAACATGATTCCCAATGCCAAAATTGGACATGTCGGCTTGTACCGTGATGAAAAAACATTACAACCCGTAGAATACTATGCAAAGTTTCCGGACTTACCTAACGCAACCGTTTTAGTCGTGGACCCAATGCTTGCAACGGGAGGGTCTGCGTCCAACGCCGTAACGTCAGTGAAGAAACGTGGGGCGATAGATGTACGTTATGTTGGCTTAGTTGGATGCCCCGAAGGAATCGCTCGTTTACAAAAAGATCACCCTGATGTGGATATTTATCTAGCTGCTCTTGATGAACGCCTAAACGAACAAGGCTACATCGTTCCCGGACTTGGTGACTGCGGCGACCGTTTATTTGGCACAAAATAATGAAAAATCTACAAAAAGGATTTCGTTTTTATGCACTTGTAACGCAGTTCCTACTTCAAACATTCGTGCTGGTCGCACTTGGTGTATGGGGAGGAGCGAGGCTCGATGAAATGTGGCAAACGAGCTTTATGTCGGCCATCCTTGGCTTGGTAGGAATTATTGCAGGCTTAGGAAGCTTTATCTTTTTTGTACTGCGAGCCAACCGATGAGTCAAAAATCTCATGTTGTTGTTACCCTGGGCGTATGGGCAATGGTCCTTCTTACAGCCCCCATTATATGGTTTGTGATAACTCCATTATCCTCTCAAATGCTGATCTTAGGGGCTGCCACATCACTTATGAGCTTAAGCATGATACAACGTGCAACAACATCATCCTTAAACCGTGATGAAGGCACCCGTTATGGCTATGTGCTTCGTCAACAGTTACTACGATATGGATTGTTTATCGCGATATTAGTGACGGTTTATTTACTAAATATCGAGCCGATTGATTACTTGTTTTTAGTTTTAGGCTTTTCCAGTGCAAAATTGGTTTTAATTTTATATACTTTATTCAAGGGTGGAAATTTGTGAATATTACGTATTTTGAAACTTGGTTCTCGCCAGGCTTAAATATGTCGCTAATTTTGGTGGGTATTCTCACCTTTTTCATCTTGGCATTACATTTGAAAATACGTCGTCTATCACCCACGGATACCCCAACCGGGATTGTACTTGGGGCTTCGGTTGTTGTTGATTTCATCAATGGCTTCGCGAAGCAGAACTTTGGTTCTCGATGGAAAGTATTTGCACCCTTTATCTTAACGCTAGGTCTTTATTTAGTCTTTGCCAATACGATGGGACTCTTTGGGGTCAGACCCCCAACCTCGAGTGCCAACGTGACCATTGGGTTATCTACCTTAAGTTTCTTTGTAATTCAAGGAGCCGGGGTTGCTACCAAAGGGGTCAAAGAATATATTAAAGGCTTTTTTCAACCCCTACCCTTTATGTTTCCGTTAAACATTATCGGTGAATTAGCCGTGCCCGTCTCACTAGGGCTTCGTTTATTTGGTAACATCTTCTCAGGCGTCATTATTACGGGACTTCTGTATGCGTTCTTGGGGTTAGCGGCACCTGTGATTGCCCCCGTGTTTCACGCAATCTTCGATGTGTTTTTCGGCCTGATTCAAGTGGTCGTGTTTGTCTTATTGGTTACTATATTTACAGCTAACTCGCTTGCTAGCGAGAATGAATAGGAGGAAGTATGGAATATAATGTATTTTTCGTCCAAGGGATGGCTGCACTCGGAGCTGGGATCGCAATGATCGCTGGTATTGGTGCAGGAATTGGACAAGGGATGGCAGCAGGACGTGCTGCAGAAGCAGTCGGCCGTCAACCAGAAGCACAAGGGAAAATTACGACCACGATGATCGTTGGTCAAGCCGTGGCGGAAACTACCGGTTTATATGCCCTCGTTATTGCATTTATCTTAATCGGCGTTGTCAACGGATAACCCTGAGTAAAGGAGGATCGACATGGATCGATTAACTGAATTCACGTCATCCATTGGGGAATTGTTGGAGCAAAGTCTGGGGATTGATACCGGACAAATTTTGCTGCAATGGATTGCCACATTAATACTATTCGTTGTTGTAACGAAATTTTTATGGACGCCGCTGACGAATCTACTCGAACAACGTCAAGCAACCATCGACAACGATCTGCAGGAAGCACAGACATTAAACCTAGAAGCGAAAAAGCTGAAAGAGGCGATGGATGGGCAACTCCTTGCTGCCAAAGAAGAAGCGAAGAATATGATTGAAGCGGCTCGTAAGCGAGCGCAAAGTGAACGCGAACAACTCGTAGCCCAAGTCGATGAAGAATTGGCCTCGATGCGTGAACGTGCCTCTGCAGACTTGGCTCAAGACATTGAGAAAGCCAAAGCAGACTTGCAAAGCGAAGTCGTTAATATCGCCTTTTTGGTTGCGGAGAAAATCTTGCAGCAACAAATTAATCAAGAAGGATATCAGCAAGACCTTGATGCCTTGTTGAGTGAAACCCATGGTAAGTAAGGAGTACGCACAAGCGTTATTTGATCTCCTACCTACTGACGAAAAACGCCAATCCATCGATTGGTTTTACGTCATCGATGAAATCATTCAAGAGCAACCTGATTATGTGAAACTGATGCATAGTCCGAATGTCACCGATGAGGTAAAAAAAGAACTACTTCGTGAGGTGTTTCATCAGAGTCCCACATCGTTCTTGCACTTTCTTTATGTCCTCGTTGACCAAGACCGATTTGCGAGCTTGCGTGAGATTGGCAAAGAGTTCATCACATTAATGAATGAACAAGAACATATCATGGTGGTGGAAGCCGTTGTGGCAAGTCCATTATCGAAAAAAGCAGAAGCTCAAATTAAAGATAGTTTATCGAAACAGTACAACAAAGAAGTGATACTAACATCACGAATTGATGAATCGCTTCTGGGTGGAATACGATTATTATTTGAAGGACAAGAACTAGACCAGTCTGTCCGCAGACAGCTTGAAAGAATGAAATACGCTGTCACAAGAAAGGGATCATAACATGGCAAAAATTCGTGCAACTGAAATCGCTGGCTTAATCAAACAGCAAATTCAAGCCTATGAAACGAAGCTGAAGACCGATTCGATTGGAACGGTCATTAAAGTCGGAGATGGGATTGCTTTGGTGCAAGGATTAGACCAAGCAATGGCCGGAGAGTTACTAGACTTTGGTAATGATACGTACGGGATGGCCCTTAACTTAGAACAAGATCAAGTCGGAGCCATCATCTTGTCGGAATCAACTGCAATTAAAGAAGGTGATACGGTTGCTTGTACTGGCCGAATTCTAGAGGTGCCAGTTGGGGATGCATTACTCGGCCGTGTTGTGAATTCCTTAGGAATCGCGATTGATGGTAAGGGTGACATCGCGTCAACCAAGTCTCGTGCGATTGAACAAAAAGCAAGTGGCGTTATGGCCCGTCAAAGTGTCTTTGAACCCCTTCAAACAGGGATTAAAGTTCTTGATGCGTTAGTTCCGATTGGACGTGGTCAACGAGAACTCATCATTGGTGACCGCCAAACAGGAAAAACTTCCATTGCGATTGATACCATCATCAACCAAAAAGATAAAAATGTAATTTGTATCTATGTTGCGATTGGCCAAAAAGAATCCACCGTTCGTAACGTAGTCGAAGTCTTGGAAGAGTATGGCGCGATGGAATATTCAATCGTTGTCTCTGCGTCGAGTTCACTTCCTGCTCCAATGCTCTATTTGGCTCCCTATGCTGGGGTCACGATGGGTGAAGAGTTCATGTATCAAGGAAAACACGTCTTGGTTGTTTACGATGATTTAAGTAAACATGCCGTAGCGTACCGTGAGTTATCCTTACTCCTTCGTCGTCCACCAGGACGTGAAGCGTATCCAGGGGATGTCTTCTATTTACATTCACGTTTGTTAGAGCGTGCGAGTAAATTAAACGAAGAACTCGGAGGCGGTAGCATTACTGCACTTCCAATTATTGAAACCAAAGAAGGCGATATCTCAGCCTATATTCCAACCAACGTCATCTCGATTACGGATGGGCAAATCTTCTTACAAACCAACTTGTTCTACTCCGGGATTCGTCCAGCCATTGATGCCGGAAACTCGGTATCTCGCGTTGGGGGAGCGGCTCAGACCAAGGCGATTAAAAAAGTATCGGGAACACTTCGCTTGAACTTAGCAAGTTACCGAGAGCTCGAAGCCTTTACCCAATTTGGGTCTGACCTTGATGATGCAACCAAAGCTACACTAGAGCGTGGTCGCCGAACCGTGGAGATTTTGAAACAAGGACTTCACGAAAATTTACGCTTATCTCAAATGACGATTGCCTTAGCAAGTTTGCGTGAAGGATTCCTTGACCAAATTGCCGTCGAAGATATTCGTCGTTATGAAAAAGAACTGTATTCATTTATGCAATCGGACTCGGTTGCAAAAGAAATTGCAAACACCATTGACTCATCAGGGGCGTATCCCGATGATGCTCAAGTTAAAGATGTCTTAACTCGATTTACCAAACAATTTTCGTAGGGGAGAACTGCTATGCCCGCTTCCATGAAGCAAATCAAAGCTCGAATCCAAGCCACGAAGAAAACGTCGCAAATTACAAAAGCGATGAATATGGTGAGCGCCTCGAAAATGAAGCGTGCCGAACGTTCGATCAAAACCTTCATTCCCTTTACGGAACGCGTCCGATCCATTGTGTCGCACGTTGTGATGAGTGATATTGATATTAAGCATCCATTACTGCTTCGTCGAGAAATTAAGAAACGATTATATATCGTTATTACCTCGGACCGAGGACTAGCGGGACCGTATAACTCTAACATCTTGAAAGAGATGAAAAAGATTGTTAAAAATGATCCCGACGCGAGCCTCATCACAATCGGAAAAAAAGCAGCAAGTTATTCAAAAACGTATCAATTTCCCGTCATCAATACACAAAACTATGCCCATCCGGATGAAGTCTTGTTTGGGATGGTCAAAGCAGTGATTGCTCATGCAAGTGCACTCTATGCTGCAGAAGAAATTGATGCCGTCTATTTGGTTTATAATCACTATATTAATACGCTGGTTCAAGAGACAAGAACGCAACAACTCTTGCCGATTGAAGCTGAAGAATCCGATTCATTAGCCCTGTATGAATTTGAGGGGGGACCCCAAGCAATTATTGATACGGTCCTTCCGGTCTATATTGAAAACATGCTCTACGGAGCCATGCTGGACTCCAAAGCGAGTGAACATGCATCGCGGATGACCGCCATGCAGGCAGCGACGGACAATGCCTTAGACCTAATCCGTCAATTGAACTTGTATTATAACCGTGCGCGTCAAACTAGTGTCACGTTAGAATTAACCGATATTATTGGTGGCGCAAACGCTGTAGGAGGAGAATCATGAACGTAGGAGTTGTCCAACAGGTCTTAGGACCCGTCGTCGATGTTAAATTTCCAGATCAACTTCCAGAAATTAACAATGCGTTACGCATTAACGCGACCAACACAGCTGGCGCAAACGTTGTCTTGAGTTTAGAAGTCGCCCTTCACTTGGGGGATAATGTTGTTCGAACCATTGCTTTGGATTCCACTGATGGACTCGTCCGTGGGATGGAAGTCCAAGATACAGGAACAACGATCTCGGTACCTGTCGGTCCAAATACGTTAGGACGTATCTTTAACGTTCTTGGTGATCCGATCGATGGGCAAGATGCTGTGGCACAATCTGAACCGCATTTACCGATTCACCGATCTGCCCCTAAACTTGTCGACTTAACAAGCCGTGTTGAAATTCTAGAGACCGGAATCAAAGTCGTTGACCTTTTAGCTCCTTATATTAAGGGGGGTAAAATCGGTCTATTTGGTGGTGCCGGCGTTGGTAAAACCGTTATGATTCAAGAATTAATTCATAACGTTGCCCAAGAACACGGAGGTATTAGTGTCTTTGCTGGGGTTGGGGAACGAACCCGTGAAGGAAATGACTTGTATCATGAAATGAAAGACTCGGGCGTTATTAGTAAAACGGCCATGGTCTTTGGTCAGATGAACGAGCCACCAGGAGCACGTATGCGTGTTGCCTTAACGGGATTAACCATGGCGGAATATTTCCGCGATGAAGAACAACAAGACGTACTCTTCTTTATTGATAATATCTTCCGCTTTACCCAAGCCGGAAGTGAAGTGTCAGCGCTTCTTGGACGTATGCCATCTGCGGTGGGGTACCAACCGACCTTAGCAACAGAAATGGGGCAACTCCAAGAACGAATTACCTCAACCAACAAAGGATCGATTACCTCGATTCAGGCGGTATACGTTCCAGCGGATGACTATACGGACCCGGCTCCTGCGACGACATTCAACCACTTAGACGCAACGACAGCATTATCGCGTAAACTCGCCTCAGAAGGGATTTATCCTGCGGTTGACCCGCTTGCCTCTACCTCTCGTGCCTTGGCGCCTGAGATCGTTGGTGAAGAGCATTTCCAAGTCGCACGTCAAGTTCAAGAAACGATTCAACGCTATAACGAACTCTTAGACATTATTGCCATCTTAGGGATGGATGAACTAAGTGAAGATGATAAGTTACTCGTTCACCGTGCTCGACGTGTTCGTCTGTTCTTATCCCAAAACTTACACATCGCGGAAGCCTTTACCGGTCAACCCGGAAGTTACGTCCCTGTCAAAGATACCATCGCAGGATTTAAAGCAATCCTAGCGGGTGAATATGATGACTTGCCGGAAGAAGCCTTTCGTAGTGAAGGTGTGATTGCTGATGTGGTTGAAAAAGCGAAACGGATGAAATCCTCCTCATGAAATGCAGCATAACAACACCTAGTGGAGAACTCTTCCAATCCGAATGTGAATTCGTTCTCGTACATCGTCCTGAGGGTGAATTTGCCATGATGGAAGACCACATTCCAATTATTTCAACGGTCTCAAAAGGCTTCATCAAAGTGCGAAACAATCAAACCGAAACCTTTATTGCATTGGTTGGCGGGGTTGTTGAAATGAAAGATAACAACGTCACCATTATTGCTCAATCGGCGGCGACAGCTGCTTCGAAAGAACAAGCGGAAGAACAACTAACTTCCTTACAAAACAACATGGAAGAAGAGAACCGCCGAATGAATAAAGAGTTTGCTATTAATGAAGTGGAACTTGCTCGTAATATTAAAAAAGCAAAAGGTGGAGAATTTTCCTAAACAGCCCAATTGGGCTGTTTTTTTATTCCTTTTGAAAGTGGTATAATTCAAACAATAATTGTATGAAAAAGACTGCTAAAGACCGCTTTTCTGATATTGCTCTTAGGTTACTTCGCCCGATCGGATTCGTCTGGATGCGATTGGACATTCAAAAAAATTTAACGTCCTATGTCGACTTTTCTAGAAAAGATCCTTTTGTCTTGGTGGGAAATCATACGTATTTATTTGATGTCGTTCAGATTGCCCTTCACTTCAAGGTCACACCAGCAATTGTTGCTCAGGAATATTTGCTGAGTGCGAAAGGTCTTCGTTGGTTATTGCTGCATGTTGCTAAAGTGATTCCGAAATCAAAAGGGAGTGCAGATGTACGAACGATTCGCCAAATCATGCAATATGTAAAAAAAGGCTATCCGATTATGCTTATGCCCGAAGGGGATTCCACGTTCTTTGGTCGAACGGGATACATTGAACCCTCTACTGGAAAACTAATTAAGAAATTAAACGTTGATGTCATCTTGGCGAAAACCAAGGGAGGACATCTCTCTCGTCCCCGCTGGGCGACAGCTCTTCGAGGAAATCGTTACATTGATTTGACATACACTACGCTCTTGACGAAAGAACAAGTTGCTACAATGACAGCAGACCAAATTCAACAAGAGTTGGAAGCAGGGTTGCAACACAACGATTATGAATGGCAACATCAAGCTCAACATCGATTTAGTGGCGAACGCATGGCAGAAGGATTTGATAATGTTATTTACCGCTGTCCTGTGTGTGGTGCCTTCCATTCCTTTGTCGTCAAACAAAATGAAATTCAGTGTCAGTCGTGTAAGACCGTTGCTTCAATGGATGAGTATGGCTTCATTGATGGATTTGGATTACGAACGATGATTGAACTCGATGAGTCACAACGCCATTATGATGACGAACTTAAGCAAACAACCTTTCAAACAACCGCGACGCTACAGTATGTTGATAATGTCAACTTCAAACGGACGAAACCAGTACCGGTCGATGTTGCCTATCATGAAAACGTCCTTCATATAAAAGGCAAAACCGTGATTGAGATTCCGATTGAAGAACTGATTAATCCTGTGATTACGATGCGGCGTAATTTGACGTTCGAATATGAAGATCAAACCTATTTAATCAAGCTAGACCGATTTGCCATGAGTTTTCTACGTGTTGTACAATCCAAATACTAGGAGAAACCTATGTTAGATTTTATTCAAGAATTTATGCCGGAGTATCGCGGCATTGTCCACTTTATTATCATTGCATTATTACTCATAAGCGCTAAGTTATTAAAGGAAAAGGTTCCGGTTTTAAACCGTGTTATTATCCCAAGTGCGCTGCTAGCAGGAGCCTTAGGTTGGATTGTTTCAGAACAATTTCTAGGCCTAGTTAGCTTTGATATCCGGTTGCTTGAGGATGTTGTATATCACTCCATTGGATTAGGATTCATTGCCCTAGCGTTACGTGACTCGCAAGCAGGAACCTACAAACCGTTTGTTACGGGCGCAATTATTGCGAGTGGATACTTATTTCAAGCATTCTTAGGAACGCTTGTTGTTGCGTTTTTATTCTCAGAATATTTTCTAGGTACCGGATTCTTAATTGCCCTCGGATTCTCCCAGGGCCCATCGTTAGCGTTTAATATTGGGAGTGGATGGGAAGCCCAAGGACTCCTTCCATTAGGGGGCGGACTTGGTGTTGCTATTGCTGCGATTGGCTTCTTATGGGGTGGAATCGTTGGCGTCATCATTAATAATTACCACGCTCGTAAAAACAATCTTCCAATTCTACATGTGGAAGACCGAATTGTGAGTGCTTCCGTAGACTTTGAAAGCCATTCTAAACTAACGTTGTTTGATGCATTAACCACCAATGCGGTTGTGGTGTTATTAATATATGGAGCGGTATTTATTCTACTTTCGTTATCGCAATACTTCCTTGTCCCTTTAGGTGGACTTGCAAGTACTTTTGCCGGATTGTTTTATGGATTAAACTTCCTAATTGGGATACTGCTTGCTTTCAGCTTTAAACGAATCCAAGCCATGGTCAATAAACGAGGCGTTAATATCGGATTTGTTACGAATAATTACATCCTACAATCCCTTTCTAACTTTTTATTTAATATCATGATTACGGCAAGTGTCCTCATCATCTCGAGTGCAAGTGTATCGGAGTACATCGGCTTTATTCTCATTGGAACCACCTTGGCGGGGATCGCTTCGTATTTCTACTTTAGAGTTCTAGTACGCTGGCAATATTCTAAATTCCAACATGAATATACGATTGGAATTTATGGTAATAATACCGGCGTAATCTCGACGGGGATTGCACTCGTTAAAATGCTTGACCCTGAATTTAAAACACCAGTGGCTCAAAGCTTGGTCGTTGGAGGTGGGACGGCGCTATTCTTTGCGATTCCCCTCTTTGGAATTCTTGTTATTCCCGAAAGCTTTGTCGACCAACCAGGGCTTGCCGTCATCTACACCTTGGTAGGCTTAGGACTGTACTGGCTTGTGTTGATGACGTATCTATTTGTGGCAAAGCGAAGAGCTAATGAGTCTTGATCAATACGTCACACTCTATCAATTTGCTGTCTTTGTCTTGATGATTCCCTTTACGTTCAAGGTGTTAGAAGCGTTGAATATCGATACCTTATTTCGTCGAAGTCAGTTATGGCAAAAGCAAGCTTTTTACTTAATTATGACAGTGATTCTTGCCTATTTATTTAGTGAGGCTACTCGGTTCTTACTCGAAGTTGTCCTTCCCTAGACCCCTTTTAGGGGTCTTTCTTTTTGTAACTTATGTTACAATAATGAGTATAAGAGGTATGTATGAAAATCGGATTATTAACAGATTCTACAGCAAATTTACACCAAATACCCTATCAGCATCCAGCGGTCAAAGTGATCGACTTTAGTGTCATCATTGATGAGGTTGCTTACACGGTTCAAACCTTGACCCAAGATTCGTTTTATCAAAAAATGGCAGCATCCAGTAAACTACCTACCACATCACAAGGTACCGTCATGGACGTAGTGACACTCCTTGAATCCTTCAAATCAGAAGGATACACAGATGTGATTGTCTTAACGATCTCCAAGTCCTTGAGTGGTTCGTACCAAAACATATACATGGCACAACAAGAAATCGAAGGCTTGAGCGTCCACCTTATTGACTCGAAAGCAACTGAAATCATTCTAGGAAGTGCCGTTATCCATGCTGCTAGCTTAATTGACCAAGGATTATCCGTAGAGGAAATCAAAGCCCAACTTGTCCCATATTTAGATCATGATGGAGCTTTTTTCTATGTTGATTCACTAAAAAACCTTGTCAAAGGGGGCCGAATCTCTGGCGCATCGGGAATGATTGGTGAAGTATTAAAGATTAAACCCATCCTAGAACTTGACCAAGAAGGCCGCATTGAATTAAAAGAAAAGAATAGAACAAAACAAAAATCATTAGAGCGTTTGGTTTCCTTATATAAAGAAAAAGTAGGCAACCAGCCCCATGATGTTTTTTTCCTAAGTTCTGACAATCCAGAAGAAGTCAAAGCCTTCAGTGAGACCTTAGACCTTGGGGTCGGTTTGCAGTCTAAAATGTACTCTCCACTCACGCCAATTGTTGCGGCTCACACGGGTCCAGGCATGATTGGAATCGGGTGGCGGATTCTACCATAAGAGCCAATAGGCTCTTTTTTTTGTGTGATATAATCAGCCTATGAATTCGGTCATTAAAGCAGTGTTAACGCAATTTAAACAGCATGGATATGAAGCCTATGTGATAGGTGGTTTTGTTCGTGATTTGGTTCTTGGCATCCATTCGGATGACATTGATATTGCGACCAATGCCACACCGCAACAAGTGAAAGAAATCTTTGATCATACGATTGATGTGGGGATAGCCCACGGGAGTGTCACAGTGATTATCGATCATCAATCTTTTGACATTACGACATTTCGAAGTGATGGTGCTTATTCGAACCATCGTCGACCTGACCATGTTGTGTACGGTGTTAGCCTTGAAATGGATGTTTCTCGTCGTGACTTTACCATGAATGCCATTGCGATGAATCTAGAAGGAGAAATCATCGATTTGGTTGGCGGTAAAGAAGCGATTCGCCAGCGACGTATCACAGCCATTGGCGACCCTTATATTCGAATGCAAGAAGATGCGCTACGAATTATTCGAGCCTTACGCTTTGTAAGTGTTTTAGGTTTTGAGCTAGACGATGATTTAGTAGGAGCGATGAGACAACATCAACATTTAGTGGCGTCGATTGCCATGGAGCGAATCCAAGTTGAAGTTCGAAAATTACTGCAAGGGTCGTATTTGGATAAGATGAATCACTATTTATCGAATCTCAGCATCCCCTTACTTCCCCCGCAGTTCATTAATAATCCAAGTTTATCCCTGGTCGAACAGCTCGTGATTGCAGAGCACAAATACCCATCGTTTCAATCAACATTTATGCTAACCAAGCAAGAACGAAAACAATTTTTATATTTACGAGATCTATCGGCAGACCGCCCAGATTCTTATGAGATGTATGGATCACCGTATCCGCATTCCTTGATTCAGGTAGGGTCCATCGTATTTGGATGGGACCAGCAATCTCTCATCGATCAATATGAGAATCTATCCATCCATCAACGAGAGGAACTCGCGATTAACGGCCGTGATATTGAAGCCATCGGACTGAAAGGTCCGGCGATAGAATCGATGTTGATTGAGATTGAAAAGGCACTGCTAACCCAACAGATTCAAAACAATAAAAAAGACATACTTGCCTACGCGAAGGAGCAAAAGCGATGAAGATTGAATTATTAAAACAAGAAATGAACAATGAAGTCGAAGGACTCATTGCAAAAGTGAATACGGTCAATGAGAGTACAACTCGAGATGGACAACCCTATGCATCGCTTAATTTAAGTGATGAAACGGGAACGGTAACCGCACGTTGGTGGAACGCGTTACCCGACACGTTACTTCGCGGGGGTGTATACCGATTTCGCGGCGTTGTTAATGAATACAACTCTCGACTACAGTTTATTGTGAAAGATTTTGAATTGATTGAAGACCCAGAGATTACATCCTTATTTTTTGAGTCAGCGCCGAAGTCCATGGAATGGATATCAAGCAAGATTGATTATTATTTGTCACTGATTAGCGACCCAGATTTTAATGCGATTACAAATCAGCTCATCTCATCACGTCGTGCTGCGTTTATGGAATATCCAGCAGCAACGCAAAATCATCACGCTTACCTTCAAGGACTAAGTTATCATACGGTCACGATGTGTCAGGTTGCAGAAAGTTTATTGCCCATTTATCCCTTCTTAAATGAATCTCTCGTTTATGCTGGCATCTTACTTCATGACTTGGCAAAAACAGAAGAATTAACCGAAGCCAAATCCCCGGAATATTCCACAGAGGGAAAATTAATGGGTCACTTAGTGATGGGAGCGCGCTGGGTCAACGAAGTCGCTCAATCATTGAAGATTACTCCAGACAAAGCGTTGCTGTTAGAACATATCATCATTTCGCATCACGGACGCAAAGAATGGGGGAGTGCTCAAACACCTCAAATCGCGGAAGCCGAGTTCGTTTATTTCATTGATAACTTGGACTCGAAAATGGAGTCGATTCGCGTTCACTTGGATGAAGTCGAAGCCGGAGAATGGACAAAACGAATCCCTGTCCTTGATGGACGAAGCTTACTTAAACACTAAAAAAAAGAAGCAGGAGTTCCTGCTTCTTTTTTATCGACGTGGATCAAAAGTAATCGTTGCTTGGAGTAGATAAACATCCACTAATGCATTGTAACGTTCAAACTGAGTTGGATTCGTGAAGCTGAGTGTTCCATAATCGCTTCGTGCTTGTGAAAGAAGTACATTTTGGTATAAGCCGGTGTAGCTGGATTTGAGTGGCGTGAAGTAGCGAACAAGGAAGGTAATGACATCTTCACTTAGTAAGCTTTCTTGCCCTTCAGCAAAGCGTCGTACATCATCACGAGATGGAATACTTAATGCATTGTTTGATGGATATGCATCAAGTTTAAGTGTGTAGTTGTGAGCATAAACCATATGGACCCCAAATGATGATTCGACATTGTTTGGACTAATAAGGTTTCGTGCAACTTCACTCACCATGGTGTTATACATGCTAAAGAGTTCGGCTTCAAATGGAGCAACCATTTGAGCAGGTCCAACTTCTCCTAAATCTTCAGCAAGGACTAAGAATCCTGCTTGTTTAAATTCATACCAGACATCATCTTGAGAGAAGGAGGCACGGTATTCATCAACAATGGTATTTAAGCTTGTTATCGTTATTTCTTCCTCAAGTTGACGTGCTTCTAAGGCGTCACGTAACAAGTCAGCCAAGTCACTTGCTTGAGCCCGTTGACTTGCACTCCACGTTCCTTCTAATAACGGGTCGGGTTGACCGTCGTTATTATCATCAAGGTGAATTAAGAAATGGTAGACCGAAATGTCAAAGTCTTCATTGTAGTCTTCAACCATGAGGTCATAGTAGGTATCAATTAGATCAGGATTGTCCCCTAGGTTCGCTAAGTAGCTTCCTAGAACTTCTTGTTCAATTAGACGGTTATACAGTTCAAGTTCAGTTCGGTACCCAAATCCTAAATAGAGGAAATCTTCCCAGCGAAGAACTTGTGGACTAAATCCAAATTGCTCATATTCCCCTCCAAAGAAGGAATCTTTAAACTGTTGTAACTGAGCACGTGCTCCTTCGGTTAATTCTGAAGTTACAATCGCTTCATAGTTATCACGGTCTTGTAACGCAACACGTGTTGTTAATAGATTGGTAATCGCTACGGGTGCATAGCGTTCAAGTTCGGTAAAGAACTCATCGGCCATCACTTGGATGACTTCATCCCCACGGCTATATCGAAACACCATCGATGGGTGGCCATTATTTTCCGCTACTTCAAACATCGATGATAGAACGGACAAGCGTAAGAATGGATCAAATACGTCCAAGTCGCTACCAAGGAAGAGCTGATTCATTTTTGCTGTTTTCTCTGATTCGCTCTCGCTTTTTTCTTGTGCAACGATTGCTGCAATTTCATCCACCAACTCACGGTTGGATGGTATTGCACTTGCAGGTCCAACAAGTAGGGCAGAATATTCTTCGGTTGTTAATTCAGGAAACAATGTTTGAAAATCTTGCAGCTCATCGCCACTAATTTTATGAACAAGGATGAAACTAGAGTCGTTTCCTCGTTCTAACTCGACAACTTCAGTATATGAGACAAAGTTTCCACTGAAGTCGGGGTTTACAATACTTGATCCCGATAACTCTTTAAATAATAGATCGGCGAACTGTTGGTTATCTTCCGATAATTCATCGTAGTTATAGGTTAAGGATTCATCACAACCACTAAAGACCCCATCTTCAAAGGATACTGAGGTTCCGTAAGCTTGGTTATATAAATTAATGTAGGTTTCTAATACAGTTTGTGTATCAGGAATGGTAAAGAAATTTCCGAATTCAAGGACCTCAAGTCCTGCATCGTTCATTGCAGCAACGGCTCCTTCAAGCGAATCATAACGAATCACGATAGCACAAACTTCGTTGTAATATTCTTCTTCGTAGTATGTCGCAACATCCAGTGCTGTAACTTGGTCACCGTCAAGAATTTGGTCTAAGGTGTAAAGTTCACGAGCTCGTTCTAAGTAGAGTTCTTCGATAAACTGAGCTTGTGAATCAAACCCATTTTGGACCAATGTAATTTCAAATTGATCTTGGTTGGTCAATAATTGAGCTTCGGTAAACGTAACAAGCGCTTCGCTATAAGGCATTCCATAAATAGCGCGCTCTAATTCTTCCTGAATATCAAAGTTTGAATCATTTTTGGCACGTTCTACATAATTGATCTCACCATTGGTTAATAAGTCTTCGGCAATCATGTAGTTCATGACTCGAGTTCCATACAGGTTTACGAGTTCGGTGTAGATTTCTTCGTTGGTAACTGAAATATCGCCTAAGGAAGCATAGGTTTGGTTGGGGTTCGATAAGCGAGGAACCTCTGCATCTTGCGTTATTACACTACAGCTTAAGGCCAATAAAATAATAATAATTAGCCCGACTGTGATGGGTGCAACGCGGCGTATCCATTGTTGTGTTGTCATGTGTTTCTCCTTTGCCCCAAATGGGGTAAATTCGCAAATAAAATAATAACACTTTGAGGCCGTCGTTTCAACTTTATGAAGCGATTTTTCTATGCTACACTACGATGGAATATGATAGAAATTATAGTTTTAGGATCCGGGTCGAAGGGCAACTGTACGTATTACCAAACACCGGCCCATACCTTTATGGTCGATTGCGGGTTTTCAACACGTGATATTAGATCACGTCTAGCGCTGCATCAAAGAGAGCTTCCCACGTTGGATGCTATTTTTGTTACCCATGAACATAGTGACCACGTTCTGGGGTTACCTTCGATCTTCAAATTCTATAAACCGAAGCTGTACATAACTGCAAAAACTTACCAAGGACTTGCTCCTTATATAAAGCAAGCCATCCCACTAGAGTGTCTCATGATTTATGAAGGTCATGTGGCATTAGACGATACACTCATTACGCCGTTTCATGTCTCTCATGATGCAAATGAACCGGTGGGATTTATTATCGAACATAGTGCCAAACGCATTGTTCATACCGCAGATACCGGATATGTTCCTAGGTCATTATTTGAAGTTTTACGTGGAGCGGATGGATATGTCTTTGAATCCAATTATGACCCTGAATTATTGTTAGATACCGACCGTCCTTTTATATTGAAGCAACGAATCATCGGCAATACCGGTCATTTATCCAACGAACAGTCCGCACTCGTTCTTCGAGAGTTAATCACTGAAAAAACACAGTTTGTCGTCTTTGTTCACTTATCCCAAGAGGCGAATACGGAAAAACATGCGATTCAAACCCATGATCAATTTCTTCAAGGAGCGGTCATAAAACGAATTTATTCTCGACAAGATGAACCGACTGAGGTCATTACGTTATGAAAGTTCGTTTAATTTGTGTTGGTAGTATGACCTCTAACTCAATGAAGGGTGTGCTTGATGATTATCGTTCTCGGTTAACCCATTATGTCGATTTGGACATCATTGAAGTCAAAGAATCCAAAACGGATGATCCCATCGAAGAAGCTCTTTCCATACAAAAAGTACTAGACCCTCGAGGAAAAACCATTGCGTTAACTTTAGAAGGTAAATCGTACACCTCCGAGGCTTTTGCGAATTTGATCAATGATCATCAAACTTATCAATCCGAACCTTTGCAGTTTCTTATCGGCGGATCCAACGGGTTAGCAGAAGAGTTAAAAATCAATCCGATGTCATTCTCGTCCTTTACCTTCCCCCATCAATTAATGCGTGTGATCTTTTTGGAACAACTCTACCGCGCCTTTAAAATTATCAAAAACGAACCGTATCATAAATAAAAGCCCAGGTGGGCTTTTTTTAAAATGGCATTGAA